>JBNKYI010000026.1:0-13741 GCA_050300815.1 Fibrobacterales bacterium | reverse complement strand
GTTCGCTTAATACAGGCTTTTCACCCTGAGCAAATAAAGCACCCATGGATTTATTTGAAATCCCTTGATCTTTTTTCACATGAGAAATGAGACCCGCAATAGCAGCAATAACATCTAATGGGAGCCAATGAATACCCAATTGGTTTTTAAGATTATGTACACATTGATTCATTGCCGCTTGTACAGGCGTTTCTGAACGCCTTAAGACAGCTCGATCTCCCTTTTGATTATCCAAAGATCTCCACCAACTTTCTAAGGCTTTTTGTCGTTCATCATTAATCCAATGGTATTTGATTTTTTGTTCAGTTTCCATTCGCCACCTCTTGCTTAACCATTTCTCTTTTTTCCTTATTTTCTTTAAAAATTTTACTCAAAAACTTCTCTAGGGTCTGACTCGCATTCACAATTCTTTTCATGTTTGCAGCACTTTGATCAATTCCAAGAGTCCATTTGTTAAAGAGTTCATACGCTTCTTTTTTAAGAGTTTTTTCCCAAGAAACAAATTCTCTGGCGATAGCCAATTCATCATCAAGATCCTCTAGGTCTGAAAAGTTTTTGAGAATTGTGTAGAAATCTGATTCGGTATGCTCCCAAAAACTCACGTCAACATGACTTAAATCACCCTTTAAATCTCCAGGTCGATCTGACCAAGAAAGTTTTATCACTTGCTTAACACTTAGCAACACGCTCATTGCAAAATCAATGAGCTCACTTACTAATGCTTCGATTTCTTCACGCTTTTCAGAGTTAAAGTGAAAATAAGGAAAACTCGTTTCATACCAACATCGGACTTTCGCATTATCCATATCAAAGCCAGCCACCCAATGCTCAAATCCATCTTCACTAAGTATTTTACACCGAAATTCTTCTCTCTCTGCGGCATCTAATACAATGGGTTTTTGTGCGATGTATTTTTTGGATGATGTTGTAGAGGAAGAATTATACGAAGACCAATGTCTATAACTTAATCCTCCAGGCTGCCCCTTTTTAGAAAGAGGGTCTTCACTTGGTTTTTTAGGATCTATTACATAGGCACATAACGGATGACGCCAAGGACCCAAATAACGAATTCCACTTGGCAAAGTTCTAAATCCAGCAACAGATATTTGGGTCTTTTCACTCGTTAACCCACAGACCTCAGGCCCTCCAAATTCTAAACGCATTCTAGAGGGCATTGAAAAAAGCATTTGAAAAGGGTGTACATCATTTGGAGATGTAATTTCATTTTTTGCACTTGTTCGCGTGAGTGCCATCCAAGGGAAAATATCAGCAATTTCTTTTTTGGCTAAATTACAGTTCCATTTATCCAGAGTGCTTTCTAATTGAATATTTGCCCATATCTTTTGCCATAAACTTTTTTCAATCAAATTTTCATCTGGTTTCGGAATCAAAATCGAAGTCATTGGGCCACCACCTCGCAAACCAACTCGGTACCCTGCCCCTACAGCTGGTCCGTATTGTTGAAACGAAAACAAAGAAAGCCCAGCAAAATAAACATCCATAACTCGCAAAAAATCTCTTTTCACAAAATGATCAACATTATTCTTAATCGTATTTTCACTGGGAGATGATATTAGCATCGTATAAATTGGCTTTGCTTCTTTGGCATTTGCCAATTCTTCATAATTATAATCCTGCATAAAGGCTGGGCCTTCAGGATTATTCAGCACAAAACATTCTTCATATTTGGCAAAGGCCGTTTTTAACTCTTTCGAACTTGGTGGAGTGAACCATTTTTCCTTCCATTCTTTCTCATTCTTTGGAGTGACCATTACCTGAATAATGCCAATCAACAATTGGTAGAGTCCATTTTTTAAATCAGGTCTTGGCAAAACAACATCGACCACAGAGTGACCATTTATTTTTTCTGTCAATTGCCAAATTGCAATTTTGGCTTCATTCCCATTGGCCAGCAAAACTGGCATCCAAGAGTCCATTAAAATATTTGCTTTCATCTTTATTCCTTAAAAAGCTGGATGACTTATATGTCATCCAACTAATTGATGTTTAGCAGGGAACCAAAAAGCACCATGCTTCATACCCATAGTCTCTAGCATCAAGTAATCTATCACTGTTTCTAACTCTACGAGTACGTACACACACCCACCTAAAACCGGGTGGAGCTGGTTTAGAATTGATTTTTTTCATAACCAATTTCCTTTCCGACCATTTTCCATCCAAGAGTTATTAGCTTTAACCTTGCAACGAATTAGAGCCATAACAGGTCAATTCTCTTCAGGAGCTGTAGTTAATCTTCAGCTCCTGAAAATATACAATAAGTTATTAAGGTGTATAGGAGAATTTATAATTCTCTAATTTTATCAAACATTATTTTGTTTTTTTCTTTATTACATTTGACCTTCCCTAGGTATTTGGGGATGATCCTGTGTAAAGGAGAATTTTGAACTCTCTGCACAACCCTTTCCCCGCTTCGGCGGGGATTTTTTAAACTTTTTCAATTCTAAAACCCAACTTTTTATCATAAATCACCTCTAAACTTTGATTCCCTTTTATACCCCTCGCCTTCCATACACGTTCACTTTCAATTAAGGGAATAATCAGATCATTTGCGCGAACCCTTCGGTTTTGGCTTCTTACCTCGTCAATGATCTTTTGCTCTTCTTCGCAAACACAGATTTGCTCAATCTGTCCTGATCTGATTTTTAACGAACTTAAATCCCAAGCAAATTTTCCATCAAAAAAAGGACGTACCTTTTGGTCTTTTATCACAGCCAAAAATACAGTTTGCTGTTCTTCACCAAGCCTTGTTTTGGCCTGTTCTTCCTCAATCCATAAATCACTACTTTCAATTGAGTAACCATAATTAAGCTTAAGACTTGCAGTGACTCCCCGCGCATTTTCTAGGCTTTTACCGCCCTCAAACTCTAGCACCTGTCGCTCAAAGACCTCCAAACAGACTTTATCTCCATAAACACCTTCTATCATTTCTCTTGCCATTTCTGGCATTTGAATTTTTCCTTTTTCTTTTAAGATTTGATGAGTATCCCATAACTGTTGAACATTTGTATACACATAACTCGCACCCTTAAAAACATCCTTATACCAATTACTATAAGGCTCAATATTTGGCTCTGGCCCATAAACATGAAGAACCGCAGGAATTCGTTTGATCGTTTCTTTTGAATCATTAGATCGATTTCCATGAGGATCTCTTTTGTGCCTCTGCAAGCGCCCCGCACGTTGTATCAACAAATCAATTGGAGCTAAATCAGATATCATCACATCAAAATCGAGGTCTAAGCTTTGCTCCACCACTTGAGTTGCAATCAATAATCTTCCATTGCGTTTTGCATGATCTGAATTTTTGCCAAAATAATTGAGCACTTCGCTTTCAATTTCGATTCGATCACCCATACAAAAACGGCTGTGAAATAAATGTAGGTGATCATTCTTGAGACCCTTTATCTTTTGCCCTAACCCGTAAGCCTCCATTGCCTCCCCAACTGTATTTCTAACCCAACAAACACAATGACCTTCTGCAATATGATCTTCGACAATCTTTATAACAGATTCGATTGAACTTTGTAATTCAACTTTTACAGTTCGTTTTACTTCTTCTCGAGTCTCAACGGCTTCTTCAACCGCAAAAGCTTCTTCCCCCTGAACTCCAATGGCGCTGACAAGCGGATACTCATCTTTTTCTAGTTCAAGAGGTTCATCAATTTCTGATTGTTCTTCGAAATAGCTACTCAAAAGATTTTCTCTCATTTTTTTGGTTAAGGTTGCAGAGAGTAAAATCGCCGAACCCCCGCTTTGAGCGTGACTTCGTAATAGCTTCTTTAATAACTGTTGCATATAAACATCATAGGCGTGAATCTCATCAACAATCAAAATTTTTCGTGCAAGCCCAAGTTTTCTTAGGCTTTGGTGTTTAATTGGCAGAATCGAAAGAAGAGCTTGATCAATAGTTCCCACACCCACATCGGCAAGCAATGATTTCTTCGAGCTGTCTGCAAACCAATCGGCACATTGTGCCGTAATATTTTCAGAATACCCCTCTTCTATTTTTTTACCAGCTTCTAGCACTCTACCAAAACTTTCTGACAAGTGTTTTGCACCGTGTGCTAAAGTAATTGAAGCTTTTTGAGGGACAGAATAAAATCTTTGATAGCATTCAAGCATCCGCTCAAACATTCCATTCGTAGTTGCCATGGTAGGTAGCCCTATAAATATCCCTTCACCTAAACCCATTGAAATTAATCGACCAGCTAAAATTAGCGCAGCTTCGGTTTTACCTGCACCAGTAACATCTTCTAAAATCCAACACTGGGGAATTGGCTTTAAATCAATTGAATTGAGTTTATTTTGAAGAGGGGTCCCTGAATTTGCAAAATCTGGAAATAAAGTTTCAAAATTGAGATTCTTATTCACCGGGCTGGGCAATACGTTCAAATTTGAAATATAATGATCAGCCTTTTTCAAGCAATTCTCCCAATAATCACTTATTGAGATTTCATCTTTTACATAGGTGAAGACATCACTGTTAGAACCTAACCAATCACAGAGGATTACCACACCCTCTAATTCCCAAGAAGCTTTTTTAAAATCATCAATTTGTTTTTCATCGTTTCCCCACGATGAATATGAATTTTTGATAATTGATTCAACACCAAAGAGTTCAAATACAACATCAAACCATGTTTGAATACTCAGATAATCAGCATTACCTGCGAATTTTTTCAGATGGCGCAAATACTTCCCATTTGAAGCCACTCTATCCGTGGGACTCCCATGGTGGCCTACGACAATCTTGGCCCAAATCGAAAACCATTTAGTTAAACATTCATCATCAGGCCCTGCCAAACCCAATTTTTCAACTATCCGTTTTTCTAGTAAAGCTTTCCAAATCCACCAACCAAGGGTATCATGACGCTCGATGTATTCTTTGTGGCTTTTTTCCCACCACATTTCTCTTATGGTGGACCTTAGGTTTTGGAAAGATTCAGAAAATTTACCTAAATCGTGAAGGCTTAGAAAAAAGCAAAATATTTGTATAAAACCTTCTTCCGATAGCTTAAGTCTTTCAGACATGAATTTTGTAAAAGATTCATTCTTTAAACAATAGATTTTCCCAACACCCGCTACATCTAGAGAATGATATACGAGTAGATGGAAATCATCCCCTTCACCAGCTTTCCCCCAGTATTTGTAAAAAGAATCAGTCATCATTACTCCCCCTGCCACAAAAGCCTACCAAAACACCTGCCTGAGCCAACATTCTCATAGCGGCTTGGGTTATAGAGTTTGCTCGCTTCGAATGCAAAATGGCTTTTAAATCTGTCGGTGATAGATTTTTCATCATTGCTCCTTGCTAATTAAAAGCTAGTACTAATATTCAAATTGCTTTGGTTAAAATTTGAATATTTGTCAATATGGCTTAACTCATATCTTTTATAAAACTAACATCATCTTTGTGTCAATTTTTGTCAAAAAGCGCTCGACATAAGTAATCCTTAAAAGAGCATTACCTCATCCACTTACCAATCGTCTAACAGAATATTTCCACAAAAGATTTAACTCAATGAAATATTACAACAGGCGATCAATCCGATTAAAAAATTATGACTACACCTCTAAAGGATTTTACTTCTTAACCCTTTTAACCCATCGCCGAATACACCGCTTTGGTGAAATAGAAAACGGTGAACAACAACTAAACACCCTTGGGTTAATCGCCCAACAATGTTGGGAAGAAATACCCAAGCATTTTCCCAAAGTCAAACTTCACGAATTCGTAATCATGCCCGACCACATACATGGAATCATCGAAATAACAGAAACGACAGACCTTAAAAATAAACCAAAAACCACAAGACCTAGAGGCACATCAAAAACCATAGGGGCAATCGTAAGAGGATATAAAATAGGCGTAACCAAACACTTTAACAACATGCAAAACAACAACTCTAAACTGTGGCATCGAGACTACTGGGATGTAATCATCAACAGCCAAAAAGCACTCCAAAACATCCGCCAATACATCATCGAAAACCCTAAGCACTGGAAAAAGCAGCCAAAGAGAACTCCAAGAAAGAGCAAAAGCTAGGGCGCAAGGGCCAGAGGACCTCCTAGAAGGGCGCAAGGGCCTAGAAGGACCTCCTAGAAGGGCGCAAGGGCCTGGAAGGACCTCCTAGAAGGGCGCAAGGGCCTGGAAGGACCTCCTAGAAGGGCGAATGATTATTCGCCCTACTTTAGAGACCCCACTCTCACCCAGCACTCCACACACCCACCCTCGACCACTACTCTACACCCACTCTCGCCCACTACTCTACACCCACTCTCGACCACTACCCGCACACTCTCTCGCCCACTACCCGCACACTCTCTCAAACAGGCGTACTTTAGGCTTAACTTTTACCCGTAAGGGATCACAACGTTTCCTTTCGTTTTTCCTAAATTTCTCGTTCTAAAAACGAAATGAATGAGTCAAAAAAATGAAACGCAAAATTGTCGTTGCTACAGCAAACCCAGGTAAACTCAAAGACTTTAAACACATCCTCGGTGAAACTGATTACGAATTTTTAACGCTTAAAGATATTGGTTTCACCGACGATATTCTCGAAGACGGAGACAGTTTTGACGCCAACGCACTCATCAAAGTTCGCACTGTACACAAATTTTGCAAACTCGCTGTTTTGGCCGATGACAGTGGCATATGTGTCGAAGCACTCAATGGTGAACCGGGCATCTATAGCGCTCGCTACGCCGGCGTTCACGGGCAAGACACCGACAACAACACCCTCTTGCTAAAAAATATGGAGGGAATAAATAACCGCAAAACTTGGTATCACTGCTCATTGGCATTCAAAGAAGAAGAGGGCAAAGAATCTCTTTTTACAGGGCAAATCTTCGGCCAACTTTTGAGCGCCCCGCGAGGAGAGGGTGGATTTGGATACGACCCGCTCTTTGTTCCCGACGGGCACCAAAACACATTCGCCGAGATGGATATTTCAGAGAAGAAAGACATCTCACACAGAGGTCAAGCCATTCAAAAACTCTTTGAATATTTAAAGGTGTCTTAAAATATCTCTCGTGTGAAAGTGCAAAGTAGCACGTTAAAATGGCGCAGCGATCACTCTACTTTTTTTAGCGAATCTTTTTCTGCAGAAGAATTAACCAGAGGAAGATCATACCCCAAAAAATCTTGGTAGGTTTTATTTCGACTCAGAATTTCTCTAACATAATTGACCGGTTCTTCGCCTCGGCAATACCCATACTTCACCAGAGGATCATAATAAAACTTAGGGTGCCCCAGTTTCAAAAGATACTCTTCGACATCACGCCATTTGTTGGGATCTCTGCCCGCCTGTTGAGTTAAGCGGCGAGCATCGAGAACATGCCCAGGGCCTGTGTTATAACTCGCCAGAATAAAGCTGAGTTGTTCATCAGCGGGCAATTCAGCCCAATACTCTTTTTTGAGATAATGCAGATATTTGATCGCGCCCTGCAAATTGTCTTGCACAGAATAAGGATGAGCGACATTAAACTGTTCGGCAGTGATTGGCATCAGCTGCATTAAACCCATCGCGCCTGCCCATGAGGTCTTAGACGAAATGAAGTGACTTTCTTGATAGGCCATAGAGGCCAACACCGTCCACGTAAAAAGTGAATCTTCATACATCTTAAAATACTTATCCCACGGCGAAATTTTTCCATTGGTTAACCCATACCATTCTGATTTTTTTCGGCGGGCATAGGCTTCATAATTTTTGAAATATTTATTAAACAGAAAATAATACTCGGGATTTTCTTTTCGCCTCATTCCACGCATCCAGCGATCGACTGAAGCCTTTAATTGTCCGCTCTCTTTGCGAACGGCCCACGCCACCTTTTGCCGAAAAGAAACGGGCACCGACACATCTAAAATGGGAAATTCGCGAGCGAACAATTTTGCTTTATGTTCTTCCATCAAGGTGTAATCAATACGCCCCTCAGCAACCCACTCAGCAAGTTTTTCTAGCGAAACCATTTCAATGACCGTATCGATTTTAATTTCGTCGCCCAATTCTTTCATCAGCATATCAAGGCGGTGCATATACATGGTTTTATTGCGAACCGAAACCACCTTGCCTATAAGTTCTAATGGGTCTTTTACAATTTGTTGACGTATCTGATGACGTTTCATCATTTCATGTCCGTTGGGTTTTCTCTGCACTAACACCAAACGAGAAGTATTGTGGTGTTCGGTAAACAACACCTGCTCTTTACGCGGCAAGGTCACTCGCAAATCTGACGCGATAATATCTCCATCCCCACTATTGAGGCGAGCAAAGAGCGAATCCCAACTGGGCTCTACAATAATTTCTAATTCTACTCCAATTTCATTGGCGTAATTTCTAAGCAACTCATACTCAAAACCCAAAGGCTGGCCTTTATACAGAAAGTAACCATGCGTACTGTATCTTACCAACGCCCGAAGCTTACCCTCTTTTAAAATGGCTTCAAGATCGCGATTAACCTTAGGCACTTGAACGGGCTCTCGCTCATCACATCCCCAAAAAAACAAGGCTATTGCAGCAAAGATTAGATATTTCAAAGAGTTCCCTAATAAGTGCATTATTGCACATGTATTTCTTCAGTTTAACACCTTTAAAGACATTTGCAAAGGGTAAGAAAAGTAAGTGAAATATAAGTTAGCGCTATTCAATTGAATTTGGGTAATCTAGCGCACACTTAGCCGAAACTTACATCGCTTACATTGAAAAGTTCTTGATTCCCCTCTGACATTGGCGATAAATTAAATAAAGGAATCTTGTGTGTTCCTTCGATTTCAAAACATGCAGGGAGGAATTATGAAAACCCAAAAGGGAATGACTCTTATTGAGCTGATGGCGACGATTGCCATAGCGGGTGCCCTTGCCGCCATCGCCATCCCCAAGATTTCTGGCATGTCGGTAAGAGCAAAATCGGTTGAGGTGATTATCCAAGCCGATGCCTTCTATAAGGCCATGGACGCTTACACCATCACCCAAGGCCATCCCCCAGCCACTCTGGCCGAAGCGGGATTTTTCTTACCCAATTCTAGCTTTTTTAACTATGCCGCAGAGGGAGAAGCCAACGCCGATAAAAACAACGGCGGAAAAGGCCAAAATAAGCAAATGGATCACAAGCAGAGTATTTGTCACAATAACCACACCATCACCGTTGCAAATCCGGCCATCTACAACGCCCATCTAGAACACGGAGATAGCGCTGAAGAGTGTGCAGGTGAAACCCTATCACTGGTGATCACCCCCCAATTCACCATTTCGCCCAACTGCCCAGCGGGCACCGCTTTTAGCGCTCTGTGGAGCTTTGAAGGAGGGGGAGCCCTGGCCGACACCGACGGCGACTGCACTTCAATTTTTAATTAAAAGACATCTCTAAAAAGTCTTTCGCCTTCCGCTGGCTTTAGAGCCGATAACCAAGTAGGTTATCGGCTCCTTTGTTTTGACCTCTACTTTTGCTAATTATTCCTATTCATCGGCCTTTTCTTTTGTTCTAACCCTAGGTGTTTAATGAAAATCCTTTTTTTGTGCCTCCCTTTGATCACCTACTTATCGGCGGCCTCACTCGACAGCATCTACAATGATAACGCATTCGCACAACTCCTGCATTCCTTCAGAAATTCTCATCCGAGCTCAAAAAATCTTCAATTGCAGCTTGAAGCTCAGCAAAATGCCGTCGATCTAAGTCGCAGCGGTTTAAGCCCTCAAATTTATGGTCAAGCCCTCATCAACCGAAGCTCAAGCGAATACCAAAAAAATCAGTCGGGCAACGCGATCAGCGATTTGTCTGCCCTATCTCTCAAAGGGCAATGGAACTTGACTGGCCTTATCGTCAACGGGCTCAATTACTCTGCCAACAAATCTCTCGAAGATGGCACCCTCTATCAAACAAAAAACACTCAATTTTCTAACGAAATTCACCTCTTGCGCCTTTATCTAAAAGCCCTTGCCGAAAAAGCTTCCCTTTCTTCTTGGCAGCGCTCTCAAGTCGAAAATCAAAAGATCTCTCAAGACCTACTCGCGCAATACCAAAGGGGTCTAATCACTCGACGCTCTTATCTATTGCAAAGCAAGCAATCTCTTGGCAATGAGCGATCAGTCATTGCCGCACAAGAACTTTTAGACCAAACCCTAAGCGAACTTTCTAAACTCACCTTTATTCGCAAAGAGCAGCTCTTTGATCTCTTGCCCGACAGTTTGATCACCCCTCAATTTCACTGGGAAAACAAATCCGAATCTGCCCATCTTCGCGCCCTGCAAAAAACACTCGAGGCCAAAGCCTCTCTTTATTCGGCCTCTAAATGGATTTTTCTTCCTGAAATTCAAGCCACCGGAAATTACGGTTACGAAAATCGCTCTCCTTTTTCGGGAAGTTGGACAGAAACTTGGTCTATTGGCGCCACCTTAACTCTTCCTCTCTTTTATGGAGGAAGCAACATCGCCAAAGTGAGCGCTCAGCGCATCGCCCTGCGTCAGGCTCAAAACACTCTCGATCAAGCCCAAAGCGATTTTGACATTCAGATGCAAGCATTTCAAGCGAAACTCGACAGAGCCACCAAAGTCTGGAACTTCCATCAACAAGAGGCTTTGCTCGCCCGCGAAATTTACAGCGAATCGACTAAAGAATTTGCGGGAGGCGTTCTAGACTTTAACGACTGGTTAAACAGTCGCATCACCTACGAAAACAGTCACATCCTCTATTGGAGTGAAAAACTCAACCTTTGGAACATCTGGTTAGATTGGTTTGAACTCCAAGGACCACAGGTCAGTGAGGCCCACAATGCGAATTAAAAAAGCGACTCTCTTAACCGCCGCCTTAGTGGCTCCCTTTTTCTTAACCGCCTGCGACAAAGGCAAGAAAAAAGACGACACCCCAAACCTCCCCACGGCGATGACTTTAAAAATCACCCCTGATTCTCTGCCGATTCGGTTTGAAAGTATTGGCGAATTGAAACCCGTTCACTCGGCGGTGATCACCCCTCTCGTTTCTGGCCCAATCACTTGGGTTCATCCCCAGCTGGGCCCCGGCATGTCGGTAAAAAAAGGAGAACGAATATTTCAAATTGACCCCACCGACTACCAACTCAGGCTCCGCCAAAAAGAAGCCTCTCTTAAGCAAGCCCAGTTGGCTTATGAGCAAGAAAAAATTCGCTATCAACTCGCCCAAGATCAATGGAGTCGAGAGGATTCGTTACAGGCCTCGCCATTGGCCAAAAGAGACTTGCATCTCGAGCTGGCCGAGGCCAACTTAGCTGCCGCTCAGGCCGCCTATGACGAAGCTCAAATTTCGCTACAAAGAACCTCGGTCAAAGCCCCCTTCACCGGAGTCATTCTCAGCAGCGGGGCCTCTTTGGGAATGATGGCTTCGCTTTCTGCACCGCAAACCTCAATCTCAGGCCAGGGTGAACTCAAAGTTGAAATCAGCCTCAGTTCTGAACAAGTCGGTATTTTACCCCCCGTTCCCCGCCCCGTCGAAGTCTACCAAGACCTGCCCAATGGCAGCCGTAAAAGTGGAGAGGGAAGGCTCATTCAGATTTCCAACGTTCTCGATCCCCGCAGTCGCAAATTGGTCGGCACTGTCCTCTTTAATCCCGATCATCTAGACGCACCCATCGCAGGAAGTTACGTTCGCGTCACTTTTTGGGGAGAACCCGCCGCAAACCGAGCCATGATCCCCAGCAGCGGACTCTTGCCCAGTCGCGAACTCTGGACCGTCTCTGACGACAAGCTTCAACTGCAAGCCGTCAAAGTGCTTTGGGAATCTGCAGACTCAGCTCTCATTCAGCTCGACGCCCCCATCCATATGGTTTTATTACCTCCCGAAGGGCCCCTTCCCGGCATGCCCGTCAAAGGCATTCCATTTCAAGGAAGTCATCCATGAAAGAAAAAGGACCTATTGCTTGGATGATATCCAACCCGGTAGCTGCCAACCTACTTATGCTTTTCTTTATGGTGGGCGGAGTATTCGCCGCCTTCAAAATGCGACAAGAGGTTTTTCCCACCATATCTCCTGATCGCATTTCTATCTCTGTGGCCTATCCTGGTGCAGATCCCGAAGAAATCGAAACAGGCATTCTCAAACCCATTGAAGAAGCCGTGCGTTCTATTGAAGGAATCAAAAGAGTGCAAAGTACGGCCACCGAGGGCATCGCCGGACTCAGCGTGCAAACAGAGACCTATGCCGACCCTCAAGAGGTTCTTGCCGACGTTAAAAATGAGATCGACCGCCTCAGAAACTTCCCTAGCGATGCCGAAGAACCCCAGGTTTCTATCATCAGCAGCAAGGCCCGATCGGTTAGTCTGATTTTATCGGGCCCCTTTACCCTAAGCCAATTGCGCAATCTCGCCCTCAAGCTCCGCGAAGATTTGCTCAACACCAACCGAGTCAGTCAGGTTGAAATTGAGGGCACACCCAATCCCGAAGTGCTCATCGAAGTTTCGGCTTTAACTTTAGAATCCTATGGACTGAGCATGGATCAAATCGCTCAGCATATTCAAACGCAATCGAGCGATGTCTCTGGTGGAAGCTTGCGCACCCAAAGAGGCACCATTCTCGTGCAGCTCAAAAATCGGCAGACCGACGTCAATACTCTTCGCCTGCTCGAAATCTTTAGCCCCGCTCTCAACCACACCATCAAATTAGGGGATATCGCTAATATTCGCTCGGGATTTGCCGAAAACGATCAAGAAACTTATCTCGATGGCAAACAAGCCATTGAGCTCACCCTCTATTCTCTGGGCAAAGAAAAACCTACTGACATTTCAGATCTCATCTACGAGCTCAGAGATAAAAACAAGTCGTTATACCCCGATAAACTTAGATGGCAAGTTTGGCAAGACCGCTCTGAAATTCTCGCCGACCGCATTAGCTTGCTCCAAAAAAACGCCATCACCGGGGGCATACTTGTTTTATTGGTTTTAGCCCTTTTCTTGCACCGCAAACTCGCCTTTTGGGTGGCCATGGGGATTCCCGTTTCTTTTTTGGGGGCCTTTTTCGTTTTGCAATCGATGGACCTTTCTATCAACATGATTTCTTTATTCGCCCTTATCGTCACATTGGGGATCGTCGTCGACGACGCCATTGTGGTTTCTGAAAACGTCTACACTTATATTCAAAAAGGCATGCCCCCCTTTCAGGCAGCCATCAAAGGCACTCGCGAAATGGCCATGCCCGTTTCTTTTTCTATTCTCACCACGTTAACCGCCTTTGCCCCTCTGCTTTTTATGGAAGGCGATATCGGAAAATACTTTTCTGTTATTCCCGCTGTGGTCATTGTCGTGCTTATTCTTTCGTGGCTCGAATCATTTTTTGTTTTGCCCTCTCACCTCGCTCACAGCAGCTTAGACCGAGACTCTACCAGCATCTGGAGGCATGTCGATCGTCTACGCTCAAAAGTTCAGAAAAAACTCGATCAATGGATTAGTGAAAGTTATACTCCCTTTTTGCGCAAGGCACTTCGTCATCCTCTATGGATCATAGGCACCTTTACCCTTTTCGCCCTCGGCATTTTTGCCACCTTGCCTACGGGTCTACTCTCTTATCGCTACTTCCCCAAGCTCGAATCCTCAAGTATCAATGTCGCTTTAGAATACCCCTTTGGAACCCCCATTGAAGTGACCCGAGCCACGGCAAAGGTTCTCGAAGATAAAGCCCGAGAAGTCGAAGCCCAACTCGATTCGGGGACCATCAAGGGCATCACCACTGAAATCGGCTCAACAACAGGAAGAAATGG
>JBNKYI010000025.1:0-13870 GCA_050300815.1 Fibrobacterales bacterium | reverse complement strand
AGCGCACGCCAATAAAATTGTGCGGCGAGGTGCGGGGTATCCCTCAATCGTGCGGCTAGGATCGGCGGGATCGAGAAAAGAATCCAGCGACTCGCTATCCATCCACTCGGTCTTGCGTTGCTCTTTAGTTGTTGTAAAAGTATGATCGACAAACTTAATATTCTTAAATCCCGCTCGACTCACCCAATTCGCCAAACAAGGAGCGGTCGGAACTAAGTAGACGTTGCGCATTTTGGCATAACGCTCTTTAGGACTCAAGCAATAATCGCCTTCGCCCTCAATCGTCAGAGTCTCAATTACAATCTGCCCATCTTTGCGCATCATTTGACGCATTTGCTTTAAAAAATCGTACGGATTTTTGCGATGATATAAAATTCCCATACAAAACAGCGCGTCAAATTCTTGGTTAATTCCCAGAATATCTTCATAGCCCACGGCCAAAAACTGCATGCGCTGATCTTGAATAAAGTTTTGTAAGACTTGAAACTGAGCAAAATAGTGGGCCGAAGGGTCTACTCCCAAAACATAGCGAGGATTTTCAGCCAGCATTCTCAACATGTAGTATCCCGAGTTGCAACCCACATCCAAAATGCGCTTATTTTCTAAAGGGTCTAAATAATTGTGAATGCGTTCCCACTTAAGTGAAGAGTCCCATTCTGTATCAATTTCAATATCAAAGAGACTAAAAGGCCCCTTGCGCCAAGGTTTCAATTTAACCAAAATCTGATACAGTTTGTCTCGATCCTCTTCGCTGAGTTCTGTTGCATTTCCAATTTTCACCCTCGCTTGACTCAAATCAATCGAGGGTTCCGATACTTCGGGAATCCCCTTTAGAGCGCGTAAAAAATGTGGCCCCAACCCCGTCGTCAAACGACTGTTGTGCTCTTGTTCTAGCAATTTCCAGTCAAGTCGATGACCTTTGAGATACGAAATCAAATTTAGGTTAAGCGGCATAGCGTTTTTTCAAAAGATAAAGGAATCAGTTTTTAAGACAAACGAAAGATGTAAAGTTAAACCATTTATAGAGGATTTCACTGGCGGTAAATCCACAATTTTCAAAACGAGTAAGATGTTCGGCAACAGTATCGGGCAAAAGAACTTCTTCAAGGGCCTCTCGCTTCTTATGAATTTCTAGAGCAGAATAACCATTTCCCCTTTTGAAATTATGGTGCACTTCAACCTGTAAGCGTTCGAGAACAGAGTTTTCGCTGTGGATTTTTTCAGAAATCAATAAAACCCCACCAGGCTCTAGCGCATCGTAAATTTTTTTGAGCAGCTCGCTTCTCTCTGCTCGGGGAATAAATTGCAAGGTAAAATTCATCAACACCGCCCCACAAGATTTGAGTTCAACCTCTTGAATAGGGGCTTGAATAAGTTCGATCGGCCAAGGCAAAGGATTTTTTTGCAAACTCCCCGCAAAGGTTTTGAGCATGGGCTCAGAAAGGTCTACCCCTATCACGTCGAGAGGAAAGGTCAAATGCCTCGCTAAAGCATAAAGAGAATGCCCTAAAGAACAACCCAAATCATAAATGCGCTGCCCTTCTTTAAGATGAAAGGCTAACATTCTCCCCTGTAAATCCGCAATGTCTTCATAACCCGGCACAGACCTCTTGATCATGTCTGAAAAAACATCAACCACCGTCTGGTCAAACCTAAAGGGGCCACTCAAATCACTTTTACTGTAAATCTCATCTCGCACAGACCAAATTTACTAAAGAGCGTCATTAATTCGGGTAGAGTCCTAAACTGGCCTGATTGAAAATTCAGAGCGAGTGACCTTTCTATGAAAAGTGGGAATTTTATTTTCAAATGAATAGCCACCTTAGGGCTTTTTCTACATTTGCCGCCAATTAAGTGATAAAAAATGCCAAAAGCCACTCTTCTGAGCTTTGAGGCCTCATCAAATTTTACGGAGAACATTATGGGTTTTCAATGTGGACTGGTTGGTCTTCCCAATGTGGGCAAATCCACCATTTTTAACGCCGTCACAAAAGCGGGAGCCGAATCTGCCAACTATCCCTTTTGTACCATAGAGCCCAATACGGGCATGGTAAACGTTCCCGATGACCGTCTAGAAAAATTAGCGGTTGTGCACAAACCTCAACGTATTCTGCCCACCGTTATGCAATTCGTAGATATTGCGGGATTAGTCGAAGGCGCCTCTAAAGGAGAGGGGCTTGGCAATCAATTTCTCAGTCATATCCGCCAAGTCGACGCCATCATGCACGTGGTTCGCTGTTTTGAAAATGATGATATTGTTCATGTTTCAGGAAGCGTCGACCCTCTGCGCGACGTAGGAATAATCGAAACCGAATTGATTTTAGCCGATCTTGAAAGCGTCGAAAAATCACGCGTGAAAACGGAAAAATTGGCTCGGGGTAAAGACAAAGAAGCCGCGATTCGCTTAGCCGCCATGGATAAAATCCAACCCTTACTCGAAGAAGGCAAACTCGCCCGAGGTGCTGACCTTACCGAAGAAGAAGAAAAGGCGATGCGAGGAATGGCTTTGCTGACTGCCAAACCTCTTTTTTATTGCGCTAACGTGAGCGAAGAAGACCTCATTGACGGCAACGAACACGTTCGCAAACTCAAAGCATACGCCGCTGAACACGATTCAGAAGTTGTTGTGATTTGCGGCAAAATCGAAGAAGAACTCAGCCAAATGGAAGCAGAAGACGCCAATGAATTTTTAGAAGAACTCGGCCTTAAAGAATCGGGATTGACTTCTATTATTCGCAAAGGATATGCATTGCTTGGCTTGCAAACCTATTTCACTGCCGGTGAAAAAGAGGTGCGGGCTTGGACCTTTCCCAAAGATGCCAAAGCGCCGCAGTGTGCCGGTGTAATTCACACCGATTTTGAACGCGGATTTATTCGCGCCGAAACTTTAGCTTTTGCCGACTTTGAAAAATACGGTTCGTGGGGGGCAGCAAAAGAAAAAGGCGCGCTCCGCACCGAAGGAAAAGAGTATGTCGTGCAAGATGGCGACATCATGCACTTCTTGTTTAACGTATAAAATCATTAGAATGTGCGAAGCCTAGCGACTTTCTTTTGCGCATTCTATAGACAAACTGTCTTGCAAATACTTAAAATCATCGAATAGTTTGTGTTCTGCACGGGCGAAAATTTCTTTGTCGACATTTTCGCCATTCGCTGTATAAAAATCTTCTTTTTGATGGGCCACATAAAGTAAAGAAGGCGTTTGTAAATCCCATAGAGATAGCCCGTAAGACCACTGCACGCGACCACTTCCTCCCTCGTTGGCCCACACAGCCACCTCGACATCAAAGGGAATCCAAACAAAACGCTTTTGGTATTCGGCAAAGAGACGCCCCGTATAAAAACGTACGTCTTTCGCTAAAGAGTTATCATAACAAAACTGACGGACTTCAACCACTTGAAAATCATTCATTTCTCTCTTTAACGCAATCCCTAGTGAGTCTACCAAATCATCAAAATAAAGAGCACCTTCGGGCACACCACCCCTCCCCGGATAAATTTCGCGCACATTTTCGTAATTTGCCAACAGTGCTTTTTGCAAGGCGCTGTTAAAATCAAACAAAGCATTAGAAGAACCCGTCGCCAAGCAACCGCCCTGAGTAGGCAACTGCCCACCTTCACCCAAAATGGATTTTTCATCTTTCGCAGCTAAAAGCATTTTTTTCAACGTTGCACAGGTGTCTTGCAAATCGTATTTGAGTTCTCTTAGAGGGATCCAATAAATCGTATCTGACGACACTTGAATCCCCTTTGTCGACACCTCGCGATAAAACTCAGGAGCTCGCAAATCCCCCGCACATCCTCCCCAAAAACATCCCCAAAAAGTCCATAAGAGCAGATAAGAAATTCGATAAGGTCTGAAAAATAAATTCGCCACAAAACATTCCCGTAAAAGTTATTTCGCCAAAGGCAGATGCTAAAAATAAACGTCTTATCGTCAGAGAGATCTGCTAAAAATGCCTTTCAAGAGAGATCTCGAGAAAAAAATCCAAACGGTGGGGAAAAAACTAAATTTGCCCCATGCAAAATTACGATCTCATTGTCATCGGCGGCGGACACGCCGGAATTGAAGCCGCATGGGCCGGTTCTAGACTCGGAATTAAAACCGCTATGATCACTATGGAAATCGGGGCCATTGGGCGCATGTCTTGCAATCCCGCCATTGGAGGCGTTGCTAAAGGACAGATTGTAAGAGATATTGACGCTCTCGGTGGGTTAATGGGAGTGCTCGCCGATACCGCAGGAATTCAATTTCGCATGCTCAATCGCTCTAAAGGTCCTGCCGTGTGGGGCCCCCGGGCCCAAGAAGACATGGATCTTTACGCTCAAGAGGCCCAACGCATTTTGTCTTTAGCTCCCCATCTCGACTTGATTGCCGGAGAACTCTCTCGCTTTGAACCTCTAGCCGAGGGCTTTCAAATCGAAACCCTCGACGGCCAAAGTTTTAAGACGCGCAAACTCGTCATCACAACGGGAACTTTTTTAGGTGCCGTGATGCATACCGGTTTAAATCAAACTGTGGGCGGTCGCATCGGAGAGGCAGCCTCTAACGAATTGTCAAAATACTTGACTGAGCATCTCAAGCTAAACACTCGCCGTTTAAAGACGGGGACTCCCGCTCGCTTAAAAGCAGACAGTATTGATTACGCTCAAACAGAAATTCAGTTCGGGGATGACGAACCCATTCCCTTTTCTTTTCGCACCCAGGGTGAGCTGAAAAATTTTGCAACCTGCTGGATCACCCGAACAACTGAAGAAACTCATCAAATATTAGCAAGTGGATTTGATCGCAGCCCGATGTTTACCGGAGTGATCAAAGGACTTGGCCCCCGCTATTGCCCATCGATTGAAGATAAAATTTCGCGATTTGCCGACAAAGACTCTCACCAACTGTTCTTAGAACCCGAAGGGCGAGACAGTGGTCGAATTTATGTGAATGGATTTTCGTCTAGCCTGCCTGCAGACATTCAAGAAAAAGCGATTCGCACCATTCCCGGCTTGCAACACTGCGAAATTCTGCGCCACGGTTATGCAGTTGAATACGATGCCATTGATGCCACACAATTACACCCTACGATGGAACTCAAAAGTAGCCCAGGGCTCTATTTTGCCGGTCAAGTTTGCGGCACTTCAGGATACGAAGAAGCCGCAGGGCAAGGACTCATCGCCGGTCTCAATGCCGCCCTTGCGGTAAAAGGCGAAGCTCCATTTATTCTCGGTCGAGCCGATTCTTATATTGGTGTCATGATCGATGACCTCACCACTCTAGACGTCGCAGAACCCTATCGCATGTTTACCAGTCGAGCCGAATACCGATTGTTCTTACGCCAAGACAATGCAGAAAACCGTCTGATCGAGCGCGGAAGCGCCGTTGGCCTCGCCTCTCAAGAAGACTCAGAACGCTACCGAGAAAGTCGTTCTCGCATTGAAAAAACAAAAGAGAAATTAAGTCAAATCACCCTTTCTCCTGAACAAGCCAATCCCTACCTCGAATCCATACAGAGTAATCCTCTTGCCCAACCCGCCAAAGCTTACACTCTAATTAAGCGACCCAATGTCGAGCTGCACAAAGTTCTTGCGCTCTGTCAACTTGAAGGGGATCTAAACAAACGGGAACAACTCGAGCTTTATAGCGAAGAACTTTACGCCGGCTTTTTCGAACGCCAACAACGCGATATTGAAAAGCAAAGAAAGATGGAATCTTATCGCATTCCCGTAGATTTCGACTATGACAAGGCTTCGGCAATGAGCACAGAAGCTCGCAATAAGCTTAAATCTTTCAAGCCCTTGACCGTAGGGCAGGCTAAGAAAATTGCAGGAGTTAGACCCTCTGATATTTCAATATTGATTTATCTATTAGACAACAAAAGCGAATAAAACTCGAGTTCTCATTTCGTCTTCTTCTGTGGATATTTTGTCAACAGTAATTGAGCTCACAAAAAGTTTGTCCCCCTATTTTGACAATACATTTGACGGATACCACATCACCAAATTGGGTCCGAATGATGAAAAAAATAAATCTCTTAAAAACGACAATGGGAATTTTAACTCTGCAATTTGCTTTTGCAGACAACCCTATTTCTAGCTATCACTACCTAGCTGACCCCACCGCTGTTGTTGTAGGCGACAGCATCTTTTACATCATAAGCGATTTAGATGACGAAAGCGTAACAGGCTACGACATCAAAGCCTATTATCTTTTTTCATCTAAAGACATGAAAAACTGGACTGATCACGGTGAAATTTTTCGTGTTCCTCGCGATGTCAGTTGGGCAAACAACGCTTGGGCCCCTGCGGCGGCTTGGCGAGATGGCAAAATGTATATCTATTTCCCCAACGGCGGCAGTGGCGTTGGCGTAGTTAGCAGCTCTAACCCTGCGGGCCCCTACACCGACCCTATCGGTGGGCCACTCATCAACCCAGGCAGAGGAGAGTGTGACGGAATTGCTTGGTGTTTTGATCCCGGTGTTTTTGTGGACGATGACGGTCAAGGCTACCTCATTTGGGGAGGGGGAGAAAATACCAATCGACCTTTCGGCAACAATTTTAGCATGGTCAAGCTCAATGCAAATATGACGTCTTGGTCTGGCAATATCATGAAAATGTCAGGCATGAACAAATCCTTTGAAGCCCCCTATATCACCAAGCGCAATGGCGTTTACTATCTCAGTTACAATTCGACAAGTCAAACCATTGACTACGCAACCAGCAATAGCCCTATGGGCCCTTGGAATTATAAAGGAACTGTCTTAGCAAACCCCAACATCAATGGCCAAAACATCAATGCTTACAATAACAATCACCATGGGTTTGCAGAATTCAAAGGCAAATGGTATGCAGCCTATCACGATCGCCGATTGGCTAATGCCAATGGTGATCCCACACCCGAATGGCACCGCAACCTCAGTATTGACGAACTGCAATACAACACAGACGGAACATTCAAATCAGTCGTATTTACCCACCAAGGGCCTTCACAAGTCGCAAATTTCAATCCCTATAATACTTATCCCGCCACCACAAGTTCTCTGCAAAAAAATGTGCGCAGTTTAACTGTTCCCGTTAATAATTCTGCACCATACAGCATGTTGATCCCAAAACCTCAGCAAAACGGGGGCTCTTGGATTCGTCTTTCAAACGTCGACTTTGGCTCAGGAGCTCTCACTTTTAAAACCAGTGCCGCTAGCCTAAACGGCAATAACAAAGTTGAGATTCGTTCGGGTTCGGCTACAGGAACATTAGCGGGAACTTGTAATCTCGCCTCTACAGGATCGTGGAATAGCTATACTGAGAGCGAATGCTCGCTCTCTGGATTGTCTGGCGTCGTCAACGAGCTATACATTAACTTCACAGGTTCAGATTCAACGGCGGGTCTGATATGGTGGAGCTTTTCATCGTCACCCCCTATTCCCCAAGGTCCTTATGACTCATTAAATGTTGCAAAAATTCCTGGCACCATCGAAATGGAAAACTACGATGTGGGCGGTGAGGGCAAAGCCTATCACGACCTCGATGCAGCCAACCAAGGAAATACTTACCGAACAGATGCAGTCGACATTACAGGTAGCGACAGCACAGGTTATCAAATCGGTTGGACTTCTGCTGGCGAATGGACTGAGTACACCGTTAATGTCGACAGCACTGCAGCCTACGATTGGGAAGCAAGAGTATCAGCGGGATTGGACGGAGCTTCATTTCGCCTACTTATCGACAGCACCGAAGTGACACAAACGGTTAGCGTACCTAACACCAGTGACTGGAATACTTACACCACGGTGACAGGAAGTATTGAACAAATCGCTGCAGGCAAGCACATTCTGCGCCTACTCGTTGAAGGCTCCTATTTTAATATTGATTGGATTCGCTTCACCCCTCGTGACGGCGCTGTAAAATCTCAATCCTTAAATCTCGAAAGCCAAGTAAAACAATCTTATCGAGTATACGATCTCAAAGGTTTATTCCTCGGATCAATAGAAGTCAATTCTTCAACTCCCCTTAAGGCGGTGATTCACGAGTTCACCTCTGAATCTGGTGTTTACCTATTGCGTTCTCCCAACGGACAAGTCATTAAAACATTTGTGAATTCAAATAAGAGGTTCTAATGAATGGTTTAGGTAAAAAAGCCTATCTCACACTTATATTATTCTTGAGCGCAGCCCCCCTCTGCGCTCAAGATGCAAACTTTCATATTTATCTCGCCTTTGGGCAATCCAATATGGATGGAGCGGGAGACATTGAAGCTCAAGACAAACAGGGTGTTGATCCCCGCTTTAAAAATTTAAGTGGAGTTACCTGTAACACTCGTGTCTGGGGAGAATGGTACGCCGCCAATCCCCCCCTCAATTCTTGTAACTCGGGACTTTCGCCCGTTGATTATTTTGGACGCACACTGATCGATAGCCTTCCCAGTGAAATTTCGGTGGGGGTCGCCATGGTGGCAGTTCCAGGAGCTGGCATTGATTTATTTGACAAAGAAGCTTATGTCGACTATAAGGCTACCGCTCCTTCATGGATGCAAGGATGGATAAATAGTTACGATGGCAATCCCTATGCACGACTCGTCGAATTAGGTAAAAAAGCCAAACAAGTTGGTGTCATCAAAGGCATTCTCTTGCATCAAGGGGAGTCGAACAACACCCAAAGAAGCTGGCTAGACAAGGTCAAAAAAATCTATGGCGATCTAATGACCGATCTCAATCTCGATCCCACCCAAGTTCCTTTATTGGCAGGAGAAATGGTGGGAAAAGACGAAGGTGGAGCCTGCTGGGGCCACAACGGTGTCATCGCCGACCTCCCCACCTATGTTGCTAATGCTCACATTATTTCTTCAAGTGGATTAGCTCATAAAGGAGACAATCTCCACTTTTCTTCTGAGTCTTATCGAATTTTTGGCAAGCGCTACGCTGAAACCATGCTTACCCTCTTAGATCGCAAACCTCCTGTAATCGTTCCTGCACACCGAGACAGCATCTTTAACGGAAGCTTTACTGAAGGAAGTACTGGATGGACTTTTAACGTTTGGGGAGGATCTGCTCAAGGCAATGTGGTTAACGAAGAGTTTAAAATCACAATCGACAGCATCGGCGCAGAGATCTACCAAATTCAACTCGTGCAGGCTGGAATTATTCTCACTCAAGGCAAGTCTTATAAGGTCACTTTTGACGCTTACTCTGAATCTCCGCGAACACTAGAATTAAACGTTGAACAAGATGTCAGTCCATGGACTAGCTACCTTGATCAAACCCAACAGTTCAACCTTACTTCGTCAAAACAATCCTTCAGTCACACGTTTACCATGAATGCACCGACCGACTCTACAGGGCGTATCACCTTTAATGCGGGAGCCTCTGTCGAAACTCTTTATCTAGACAACGTGAAAATTGAAACCTTAAGCGATTCTGTAGTCTCTAACGTTCTTTTTTCCAATAACGAGGTTAAGCTGCAACTCAAAAATTCACAGCTGTTCATCCATTGGCCGTCGTCAAAAGACACTCAGGCAGAGATCAAACTGTTCTCGATTGACGGTACGCTTTTGCAGCAAAACCGCTACAACTTAATTTCAGGAGTCAACTCAATCCCTCTGAATGTCTCGATAGAGCAAGGCAGTTATTTACTCATGGTTAAAACGCCAACTCTACAAATCGTTCGAAAAATTTCTAATCCGTCTTTTAATTCAATGATTATGACTGAGGTTGAATAAAGAGAAATCCATTATGAAATTCAACACAATAACTTTTTTTAAAGATCTCCTTAACTTAACCCCCCACAACTTCACTCTAACGAAGGGAATGGCGAAAATGAAAAAAACAATTCTTTGGAGCATACTGCTTATTACCGCAGTCGCTCAAGCCCAATTAGCCAAGGGCGCCCCAAAATTCCTTGGCAATATCACGACCAATGGGGCTGTACGATCTGATTTTGGCACCTACTGGGATCAGATTACCGCCGAAAATGAATGCAAATGGGGTTCCATCGAATGGACTCGTGGAAGTTATAACTTTGCAGGTTGCGATGCCGCCTACAATTGGGCAAAAGATCATGGGGGCCATTTCAAATTTCACGCTCTCGTATGGGGAGCCCAATATCCGAACTGGCTCGAAGGTTTAGATGTCAACGAGACCAAGACAGCCATTACTGCTTGGTTCGATGCCGTGGCAGCGCACTATCCAGATATGGAGATGATTGACGTGGTGAATGAGGCCATTCGCACGAGCAATGGGCAATACCACTCTGGTTATACAAAAACAAAGATCATTGAGGCTTTAGGTGGCGACAACAATGGCGACTACACCTTTGTGACAACCGCATTTAAAATGGCGCGTGAGCGCTGGCCTAATGCAATCCTCATTTATAACGATTACAACACATTCAGTTGGCAGATCGACGAAGGCATCGCCCTGGTTAACCAAATCAAGTCTGCGGGGGCACCTGTTGACGCCTATGGTCAACAAGCGCATGACTTGACCAATATGGATGTAAACGCCTTTAAAGCCGCCCTCAAGAAAATCCACGATGGCGTCGGTATCCCCCTATTCATCACTGAATATGACATAGGAACCGATGACGATGCACTTCAATTGCAGCGCTACAAAGAGCAGATCCCTGAATTCTGGCAAGCGGATTACGTCGTAGGCGTGACCTTGTGGGGCTATATCTATGGCTCTACTTGGACCACAAACGGAAACTCAGGCATCATCAAAAACGGAACAGATCGCCCGGCAATGACTTGGTTAAAAGAGTACATCAGCACTCATACGAATGTGAGCAGTCAGATTGACTGGAACAATCGAAATGGGCCTCGTTTTACCACTCCAAGTACTCTCTCTATAGAGGGAGGAACCTCTCAAGTCGTCACTCTTGCAACCCAAGCCACTGACCCCGTTACTTATGCCATCACCGGTGGAGCCGATTCTGCATTTTTCTCTTTGAATGGCGCTCAACTCAGCTTTAAACAAGCTCCCTCAAATGCAAACCCCCAAGACGGCGACAAGAACAACGTCTATGAGGTCACCGTTTCAGCGACTCTTGCGGGGCAAACCAGCACCTTGAATTTAAAAATCACCGTAACTGCTCCCCAAGAACCTTTTGGAGGAAGCTCTCAAATGATTCCCGGTCGTGTAGAAGCAGAAAATTATGACCTCGGAGGAGAGGGTGTAAGCTTTCACGATGCCGACACAATGAACAACGGAAACCAATATCGCACAGATGCCGTCGACATCACAGGAAGTGACAGCTTGGGCTACATGATCGGTTGGACCTCTGCGGGAGAATGGCTTGAATACACTGTGAATGTTCAAACTGCAGCAATATACACTTGGACAGCCCGAGTTTCTGCAGGCCTAGATGGCGGTTCTTTTAGAGTCTTATTAGACACTACAGATATTACAGGTACCATCAGTGTTCCCAACGGAGGAAATTGGGACACCTATACCGAACTTACAGGAGAAACTCCGACATTGCCACAGGGTTCTCACGTGTTAAAAATAGAGGTTGTTGGACCTTACTTTAACATTGACTGGATTGAATTCACCACAGATTCGACCACCGCATCTCTATCCCTTGATCAGGTGATCAGTCATTCGGGAACTTATCAAGTTTACAACATTGCCGGAAAACTTCTCGGACAATTCGAATTGAGTCTAGACAACAGCTTGCGTGAGCAGGTTTCATCTCTCATTCCTCATTCGGGAACTTACTTTCTAAAGAATATCGATCAACAAAAAGTTTATCGCATATCCTATTAATCCATCTGATTCTCCACATCAAGGTCTGACTTTATGAAAGACCTTTTACCAACAAGAGACTGCCTTCTCCAGACAGTCTCTTCTTTTTTATACTCGCTTTTAACTCGCAAATCACAAAAAAGGCCAGTAAGGTTAACGCTAAGAATTCTGCCCGTTAATCAAATCGCTTTGCTAAACAACCCTGCGTCCATCCTCTCTCTTTCATAATAGATTCTACTTCTGCAACAATTTGCTGGCGACAACCGCTCCACTCAGGAGCTAAATGCAATGCACTCGGAGAATCTCCTGTAAATCGTTCTATAGCCACCTCAGCGCGAGTGTGTGCAAGAAATTCTGCAACCGCCTCACTGTATTCTGTTTGTGTTAACATATCAATCTCACCGTGCCGATATTGATTTGCCATCACCGTTCCTTCGACAATGTGCAGAGGATGAATTTTTACCGTGTCAATCTTCCACTGCTGTAAAGATCGAGCGGTGTCTCTAAAATGTTCTTGAGATTCTCCTGGCAAACCTAAAATGACATGCACACCTAATCGAAGGTTTGAGTTTGAAAAATGATCCATCGCGTTTGCAAAATCATTCCAACTGTGCCCTCGTCGAATGCGTTTTGAGGTTTCTTCATTGCAAGTTTGCAAACCGAGTTCAAGAACAACGGGAATTTCTTCGGCTATTTTTTTTAAAAGTTTTTCAACATCTAAAGGAAGACAGTCTGGGCGAGTGCCAATCACCAACCCTTTAACTCTGGGATGATTCATTGCCTCTCGATAAATTCGTTCAAGATATTCTACCGGGGCATAGGTATTAGAATAGGGTTGAAAATAAGCCAATAAATCACATCCAAAAAATCGAGCGGGCAAATTCAAAATCCCTTGATCTATCTGTTGGTAAATTTCTATGTCGGCTTGAGAAAACGAAGGCGCAAATCCCCGATTATTACAGTAGGTACACCCTCCCCACCCTTTTGAGCCATCGAGATTAGGGCAAGTCATCCCCCCATGAATTGAAATTTTACGCACCTCGCTGCGGGCAGACCTTCCCGGTAGTAATTCCTTCAAAAACTGCCTGTAACTTTTAAATAAAGGGCGAGAATCCACTGGCAATGCATATCCTATCAAAAATAAAAAACTTAAAAATTGACCTCAACTTTGAGGGCTAATACCATGAAGTCAATTCACCCCACGAGATGAGGTGCCCCTTATAATTTCTCTGTTGCGCTACGAGTCCTACTTTTTGCTTGTAATAGTGAATGATTTCCCAATCGCTCCAAGCCTCTCTGTAAATTGCAACCTTATGGTCGTTTAAGGTTCTATTTGAAGAGTCATCAGAAAAGTTCAATTTAATAACCGTATCCGCTGCCAAGACTTCCATTTGATGCCCATTCCATAAGTTCCATTTTTGACCCTTTTGCGGAAATTGGGGAATAAACAAAACCAGAGAATCCGCTTGAACTAAGGTATCTTGATTAAAATAACCGGCATAATAAGTTCCCGATTTCTCGGCAGGAGTTTCAAGATGAATTAATATGAGCCCTTCTTTTAAATTTGAATATTTATACCGAAATAAATCACTGCCATAATTTCGAATAGACGTTTCAACTTTTTGAGTTTCAAAATCAAATGTCGTTGTGTCAGTGCGAAAACTATATTCATAAGAATAGGTGAGATTCGCCAAGGGAAAATACCAATCCCCAATAAGATCTGGGGCTGTTTCGGTGTGAGAATCAATGTCATTGATTCCACAACTCATCAATACACACTGCACATAAATCATCAGAAATAAGCTTTTTTTCATCGCTCTACCACCTTAATTGAATTCCAAATTGATTCAAATATTTCACATCTAAATCTCTACGAATAGACGATGCGCTCTCATTCCACTTTTCATTATCATCCCATGACAATGCGGGTATTCGGCTAAAAATCAAATAAAATTGATAGTTTAAATCCACCTTAAAATTCAAATACGTCAACAAAGGAATATCCCAACTCGCCCCTATTTTTCCGTGCCAATCGGTGTGGTTTCCATGATAAGAGTGGGGATAATCTTGATTGAGTAAGAGTCGATGAATCGATGAATTTTCTTCGTACTCATAATGTGTAAGTCCAGCTCCTGCTGATAAATATC
>JBNKYI010000024.1:0-14077 GCA_050300815.1 Fibrobacterales bacterium | reverse complement strand
CTCAAGGAAACAAAAAGAGTGAGAAGTAAAAAGAATCCCTTAAAACGCATCGTCATCAATATCTGCTGCTCTCAAGGTCATGTCTTCTTCTTCGATCTCTAGAAAATCTCGGTCATCTTTTTCAAGGGCACCTAACAAATCCCTTTGTGCATTGATAACACTCTTCATTCGAATAAAGAAATTTTTTCGCTGTGATTTAAGTTGCAATACTTCATTGCGAAGTTCTTCAGATTCTCGACGAATACTTTCTGTCTCTTTTAAAGCTGTCGCTCTCGCTTGAGCCAAAATAAATTCCGCTTCTTTATTCGCTTCTTGTTTTTTCTCATCGATCACTTTCTGCATTGTAATGGCAGACTCTTGCAACGTCGATTCAATCAATTTAAAATGATTGACTTGCTCTTTAAGCACCTTCACTTTTTCTTTAAGCTCAATAATTTCTCGTTGTTTCGTCTCAAATTCCGCAGCAACCTGATTGAGAAAAGCCATCACTTCCTCGCCGTCAAATCCTCCAAAACTTTTCTTGCGAAATTCTTGTTTGCGAATATCTAAGGGGGTTAAATCCATAAATCCTCTGTAATCCTCTATATAATGAAGTCGATAATCCTACCTATGAGCAACACGCCCGCGATACAAATTCCGTGAATCCAAAAGCGCAGATGTTCTTCTTTAACAGGTAAGGTTTCCTTTAGGGTTTCTTTGAGCAACTGATAAAAGGGCTCTGTGGCCGCAACAACAAATTCATAGAATTTGGTTTTTTTCAAAGAGGGAAACAGCGGCTCAACAATGCGGATGATAAAACAAAAGGCATAAATTCTCGCTAGCCAAAGGAACATACAATCTCCCAAATTATTCTAGGTGCACACCAAACCATTCTGAATGTGAACTTTTCGAATATAACAATTATCTACAGGAGCCTAATCCCCTCTACGTGTTTTTTAGAGGGTTATAGAGAGTAATCTCGTTTTCCAAAAAGAGCCGTTCCCACCCGAATCAAGGTTGCACCTTCGGCGATGGCCCATTCGAAATCATCACTCATTCCCATACTGAGTTCTGAAAATTCTTCGAAGCGTTCGTCTTTGCCCGCAAACTCCTCTAAAAGTATGCGCAACGCCTTGAATTCCCGGCGACACGAATCTTCTTCACCAATAGCCGGTATGGTCATTAATCCCTTATAAATCAGATGTTCGCAGACGGGCAATGCCTTTAAAAATGTTTGTGCTTCTGACAGGGGAATACCACTTTTCGATAATTCCGAGCTGGTATTGATTTGAAAAAGAACTTTGATGCGCTTCTTTTCTTCGCCGCAAATTCGATTGAGTCGCTCAATCTTGTCGAGCCGATCTAAAGTGTGGATCCAATCTGCAACTGAGACGGCTTTGCGCATTTTATTCGATTGCAAAGGGCCGATCAGATGCAACTCAACGCCCTCGGGCTTTTGAGAAAATTTATCGACGGCTTCTTGAACCTTGTTTTCTCCGAATTGACAGGCACCTATCGCTTGGGCTTTTTTCACCGCCTCAAGAGGATGCGTCTTCGATACCCATATCAATCGAATGTCTTCAGCGCGTCGATGATACTGATCAATCGCCTGTTCTATTCGTCTTTGAATACTCTCAAGATTTTTGTTCAGCTCTTGCATATCGCATCACCGTGCTGATCAACTCATCTACGTGTTTTAATTGGTGAATCTTCATTCCCCGCCGCACTTCTGTCGGAAGCTCTTTGGCTTTCGCCGCATTGTCTTCAGGGATAAAGATACGCACCACGCCGGCTTCAAGAGCCGCTAAACTTTTTTCGGGCAAACCCCCAATGGCGAGAATTTGTCCGCTTAAACTCACTTCTCCGGTAAAGGCAAAGTGCGAGGGAATCTTCACCTTTGTGAAAGCACTCACCAGAGCCATGACCAGCGCGATTCCCGCTGAAGGTCCATCTTTAGGCGTCGCCCCTTCAGGAAAGTGGATGTGAATATCGGTCTCAGCAAAAATGGCGGGATCTATTCCCAATTTTTTTGCTCGCTCTCGAACTAAGGTCAAAGCGATGTGGGCAGACTCTTTCATCACATCTCCCAACTTGCCCGTTAATTTCAAGTGCCCTTTGCCTTTGAGCAAACTGGTTTCAACAGCCAACACATCACCACCTACCGAAGTCCAAGCCAAGCCCGTCACAACCCCAGGGCGCACGCGGCGAGGCAGTCGAGGTCGCTCAAAGGGAGGCGCGCCTAAATACTTTTCTAAGTCTTTGTCTTCAACCTTGACTTTGTATTTCTTATGGGTTTCTAGCTCAAGCACCCGCTTGCGCAACAGGCGATCTAAGGTCTTGCGCAAATTGCGCACGCCGGCTTCGCGAGTGTACTGCCCCAATAGTTTTTCTAAAACCTCTTGGGGCAGCTCAATTTCTTTTTCGGTAAGGCCATTATCGGTCAGCAGCGCAGGCAACAAGTGCTTATTGATAATGCTGAGTTTTTCTTTTCGATAATATCCGGGCAAACGTATCACTTCCATGCGATCGAGTAACACATCGGGAATATCGTACTCTACATTTGCCGTCGCGATAAACAAAACTTGGCTCAAATCAAAACCAAAGCCTAAATAGTGATCGTTAAACTGACTGTTTTGTTCGGGATCAAGCACCTCAAGCAAAGCGCTTGCGGGGTCTCCTCGGTGATCTCTCGCCAGCTTATCCATTTCATCGAGTAAAATCACAGGATTCATCACCTTTGCCTTCTTGAGCGCATCGACTAAACGACCTGGCATAGCCCCAATATAAGTCTTGCGGTGGCCTCTAATTTCAGCCTCATCGCGCACGCCTCCCAATGAAATTCTCACAAAAGGGCGATTCATCGCTTCGGCAACTGATTTTGCCAATGTGGTCTTTCCGACACCCGGCGGACCCACCAAGCATAAAATAGGTGCCTTCTCTACACCTGTTCGCTTTAAGACCGCCAAGTGCTCAAGCATACGCTCTTTCACTTTTTCTAAACCGTAGTGATGGCTATTTAACAGTCGTTTGACCCCTGCAATTTCGAGCTTATCTTTGGCGTAATTTCCCCAAGGTAATTTCGACACCCATTCGAGATAATTGCGATGGACTCCATACTCAGGTGATGCAGGAGCCATCATCGAAAGGCGGTTGATCTCTTCGCCGATCAAACCTCTAATCTCTGTCGGTAGCTCTATCGACTCAAACTTGTCTTTCCATTCTTTGGCTTCTGGGGTCAGAGCTTCGCCGTGATCAAGTTCTTCTTGCAACAGACGAATCTGCTCGCGAATCATGTATTCTTTTTGATTATTTTGCAGCTTAACTCGAACCTCTTGCTCAACCCTTTGCTGTGTCTTAAACGCATTGAATGAGCTATCTAAAATCTCAATCAAAACCTTTGCAAAGCGAAGTGGATCGCGAATTTCAATGAGCTCTTGCAGAGTGTTTAGCTCCATTTCGACGAATGGAGTGGCCGCCATCAAAAGTTCATCTAAGGTACTCACTCCCGAAAGAGTTTCAAAAACATTATCGGGCAGATCGGGACGCGTCATTAGATAGCGTTCCATTTTGTCTAAGATTTCACCGCGTAACGCTTCAGCGACCTTTGCAGGAACCTTGACAAAACTAAAGTTGCGATGCTCAGCAACAACAACCTCACCTAAAATTTTTGCGTTATTTATTTCAACAACACCCATCGCCTCAATGGTGATTTTCAACATTTGACCCGGCAAATTATGGGTAGAGTGAATCAAACCGACAACCCCTACTCCATAGAGATTTTCTGGTTGAATTTGTTCTAATGCCGGGTTCTTTTGCAAAACCATTAAGACGTGATTTTGATGAAGTTCTGCGCTCTTGCGCACCGCTTCTACAGATCCCGCACGGCCTAAGATTAGAGGAACCAGAGTGCCTGGCAAAACCAATGTGTCACGTAAAGCAATAACAGGAAGAGGACCTGAAGGGTCAAAAGTCATAGAACCTCCGCTTTTTAAACGGTTTCTTGTCGCTCGAGAAACTCTTGCGCACTAAGATCGCCGCGTATTAACTCAGCACTCAAACGCAATTCTTTGACGTTTTTAAATGACGGTGCCAGAAACATCAAATCGAGCAGCGACTTTTCAATGATTGAACGCAGTCCACGGGCACCCGTCTTGCGTTCGAGGGCCTGTTGAACAATTTCTTTCAAGCTTTCGGGAGTAAAAACCAACTCATGTCCATCCATCTTAAACAGTTCTTTATACTGTTTAACCAAACTGTTTTTGGGTTCGATAAGAATTTTGAGAAGAGCCTCTTCGTCAAGCTCTGCTAAACTAACGACAATGGGGAGTCGCCCTATCAATTCGGGAATCAGACCAAACTTGATTAAATCATCGGGCTCTGCATGAGCAAATAACGTCGACAAACTATGGTCATCTTTAGAACGAACTTCAGCGCCAAAGCCTATTCCCGTTGATCTCACCCGACGGGCAATGATTTTATCTAGCCCTTCAAAGGCACCGCCACAGATAAAAAGGATGTTTTTAGTATTCACCTGGATCAGGTTTTGTTCAGGGTGCTTACGCCCCCCTTTAGGAGGAATTGCCGAGACGGTACCCTCTAGCAATTTCAACAAACCTTGTTGCACGCCCTCTCCACTCACATCTCTCGTGATCGAGGCATTTGCGCTTTTGCGGGCAATCTTATCAATTTCATCAATGAAAATAATGCCGCGTTCTGCTTTTTCGACATTGTAATCTGCGGCCTGTAGCAAACGCACCACGATGTTATCAACGTCTTCACCCACATATCCGGCTTCGGTTAAAACCGTTGCATCAGCAATGCTAAAGGGAACATCGAGAAACTTAGCCAAGGTCTGAGCGAGTAAGGTTTTTCCTGAACCCGTTGGACCTAAAAAAAGAACATTCGATTTTTCGATGGTGATGCCATCATTGCTCTTGCGATTCAAACGCTTATAGTGATTGTATACCGCCACTGCAAGGGCGCGTTTAGCCTTTTCTTGACCGATAACATGTTCATCTAGATGGTTCTGTATTTCAATGGGCAGAGGCAACGACTTGTCTGCAACAGAGGTCGAACTGACCGTCTCTGACGATCCCGTATTCTCTTTTAATATAATGCCGCACATGTCTACACATTCGTTGCAGATATGTACACCAGGACCAGTAATGATCTTGCCGACTTGTTCGCCGGATTTGCCGCAAAACGAGCAGCGGATCGGAGTTCGGGCTGACTTCACTGTTTTTTAATCGGTCCTTATTTGGCGGTGAGAATCTCGTCAATCAACCCAAATTCAAGAGCTTCTTGCGGACTCATAAAAAGGTCGCGATCAATTTTACGCGTAACCACTTCTTCTTCTTGACCCGAATGTTGGGCTAGAATTTTCACTAAAGTTTCTTTTGTGCGAACAATCTCTTTGGCGTGAATTTGAATATCTGAGGATTGCCCCCCTGCGGCGCCACTCGGTTGATGCAGCATAATGCGAGCATGAGGGAGAGAATAGCGCTTACCTGTGGCACCGGCTGCCATTAAAACTGCCGCCATGCTCACGCACGATCCTACGCAAATCGTAGACACATCGGGTTTGATATGTTGCATTGTGTCGTAAATCGCCAGCCCCGATGACACGTAACCACCAGGAGAATTGATATAAAGTAAAATATCTTTGTCGGGATCTTCGTATTCGAGAAGAATAAGCTGAGCAATAATCGTGTTGGCCACTTGATCATCAATCGGACTACCCAAAAAAATGATTCTTTCTTTTAACAGTCGCGAATAGATATCATAAAAGCGTTCGCCTCTGCCCGTAGTCTCGATCACTGAAGGTATGACCATACCCACCTACCCTTCTTGTTTTGTTTCTTCTTCTACTTCTCCGATAAGAAAATTCAAAGTTTTTTCAAGCTTTAATTCTTCGCGAATCTGAACCATCTGTCCTGAAGAACGCAGGTTTCCTTTGAGGTCTTCAAAGGGAATTCCGTAATAAGCCGCCATGCTTGCGACGTAGCCGTCAACTTCATTTTGCTTAACTTTGATATTTTCTTTCGTCGAGATCGCATCTAATATACGATATTTGCGGATTTCTTTCTCGGCTTCTTCACGCCCTGCGGCAAATTCTTCATCGCTAAGTTCTTCTTTGTTAAGATCCCTCATGATATATTGGCGCAAACGCGCTTCGGGAACTTCAAAAGAAAACTTCGCCAACATTTTTTCAATCACTTCACCATGAGCCGCACGACGAGCTTCGATTTTGCGTTGCTCAAGAATGTTTTTCTCAATACGCTCGCGGAAAGCCTCTTCAGAATCAACATTATATTTTTCTTTGAGCTCATCGTTCATTTCAGAAATCACTTTTTCCGAAACGGTTTCAATTTTCAATTGGTAATGCGCTTTTTTGTCGCGCAATTCTTCCGCTTGATAATCCGCGGGGAAAGTAAAGTCAAAATCAACTTCTTCGCCCGCTTTGACTCCCGTTAAGCCCTTGTCAAAATCAGGAGTCGCCGACGCGCCAATTTCCACTTCAAAATGAGGATTCTCAGGAACGTCTTGAACTTCGCCTTCGATAGAAAGTTCAATGTATTGACCTGCGACAATGTCTCCTTTTTGAGACGCGCGGTCTACGGCAACTTTCGTTGTCATTGCTTTGTTGTATTCTTCATCAACTTCTGACTTAGGAACAACAACCTCAGCAGCTTTCACGCCAAAGTCCGTATAACCTTCAATATCTAGCTTAGGATCAACTTCAACAACCACTTTGAAAGTGATCGGATTTTCTTTGTCGTCTTTGAAGTCTTCTAGGCGGCCTTGAGTCACCGGCTGAATGTCTGCCTTAGTCAATTCTTCACGAATAATTTTATCCACTGAAGAATCAATGGCTTCGGCGCGAATAGAATCACCATAACGAGCGAGGATCACATTACGAGGGACTTTGCCCGGACGAAAACCGTTGATCTTGATCTGTTTAGAGTATTTCTTGAGTTTTTCTTCAAAGGCTACAGCGACCACATCCTGTGGCATTTCAACGTCAAGTTCTCTCAGGGTCGCACTTGGCTCGGCAATCGTTACTTTCAAAATGAGTTCCTCAAACTGGTGAGATTAAAAAGTGCGAGTGGAGGGAGTTGAACCCCCACACCGTAAGATACTAGATCCTAAGTCTAGCGCGTCTACCAATTCCGCCACACTCGCATACGGGGTCCCCAGAGCTCTAGGGGAAGGACAAATTTAATTCATTCTTTCCCAGATCAAAGGGGGATTTTAGACCTTAAACTGGTACTCCTCCGTGATTTCTTCACCTGTTATGCTATCGAAGAAATGAATTTCATTCATTGGAGCCGTCTCGTGCTCCACAAGATCCAATTCTATTCGATATTTGTCCTCAATATATTTAAAATAATGCCCGCGATTATCAATCAATAAATCACACATTTCTGTTGAGGCCACCAAGGTCACATTTCTGTAATGACGGCCCTTCTGAGCTCGAGCAAACCAGCGATCAATTTGAGACAACACCGTTTGTTTCGAATAGATAAATCCCCTTCCCAAGCAAGTAGGGCACAGGGTTGTTTTTTCAGTTAAAAGATTCATGCGAACCCGTTTACGAGTCACTTCAAGCAAACAAAAGGGGCTCAGCGGAACAAAACTAATCGGCGCTTTGTCTTTGCGGATGGCTTTCTTAAATTCTTCAACCACCGCTTCGCGATCAGCCTCTGAATCCATATCGATAAAGTCGATCAAAATCAATCCGCCCATATCGCGCAAACGCATCTGCTTCGCAATTTCATGGCAAGCATCAATATTCGTTTCAAGAATGTTTTTGGCCTGATCTTTACCGTGAACTTTTGGGCCGGTATTAATGTCAATAGAAACCATGGCCTCGGTTTGTTCAATCACCAAATAGCCACCCCTTTTCAAACGCACATTGCGTTGCAGGGTCTTCTCATACTCGTCTTCAATCTTAAATTGTTCAAAGAGCGAAACGTCTGAACTCCAAAGTTTAATCTTGTCGACTTTGTCAGGAGAAAGAACCCTCAGATACTCTTTCATTGCCATATATTCGGCTTTGTCGTCGATATAGACAAAATCTGTATTATCGCCGAAATAATCGCGCAAAGTCGTTTCTGTAGAATCCGACTCTTGATAGATCACCGAACAGGGGGGCGAAGTCTCAAAGTTTTGCTGAGTCATCACCCACTTTGATTCAAGAGAAGCCATCTGCTTGCGCAATTCCATTTCAGATTCATTCAAACCATTCGTGCGCACAATATAGCCGACATCATCTGATTTCATCTGGTTGATTGCACGACGCAATTTCTTGCGTTTTACAGGATCTCTTTCTTTTTTAGAAACACCGATAAAATCTGTCCCGGGCATGCACACCAAAAATCGACCCGGAAAAATCAAATGGGTGGTCAGTCGCGCCCCTTTGGTTGATATCGGTTCTTTGGTAATTTGCACCATTATTTCTTGACCCGCCGTCAACAACTGATCAATAGAAACTTCTTGTTGTTGGTCGCGCGGTTGATCTTCTTCTTCACCGTATTCTTGCAAGAGTTGTTTGTTGCGGTCAATCACGTCATCAACGTGCAAAAAACCCGCTTTTTCTAATCCCAAATCGACAAAAGCCGCCTTAAGACCAGGGAGCACCTTTTGTACCACTCCCTTGTAAATATTGCCCAACACACGGTTGGATTCTTCTCCCTCAACGACTAATTCGATGAGTTCTCCATTTTCGATGACAGCAATTCTCTTATCGTAAGGAGTGCGAGAGATCAGAATTTCCTTTTTAGGTTGTCTGCGATTTCTCATATATCCATTCAGTAAAAATTTTAAAAATCCATAAAGTCAAATAGCCTCCCAAAGGAGGCAAAGGCTTCAAATATACATAGGAATTTCCTTTTAACTTCATTTCTGCCTCGGCAGGTGAAAATTAATCCGGGGCACTTCTCCCCTTATCAAAATTTTGACCTCAGAGACACCTCAGAGGTACCTCTGAGGTGTCTCTGAGGTCTTAATCACCAACCCCACATGGTTAGCCCATAAGTTCTTCGCATGTTTTTTGAGAAACTCTCAAAAAAGTGTTATCCTAATTTCATGTCTTCATTTATCCTCTCTCTTGATCAAGGCACCAGCAGTTGTCGCACCCTGGCCTTCAACCGCCAAGGCAAAATTCTCGCCCAAGCTCAAAAGGCCCTTCCTCTGCAATTTCCCCAACCCGGATGGGTAGAGCAAGATGCCGAACAACTTTTTAAATACCAACTGCAAACGGCCGTACAGGTTTTTAAAAATCTAAATGGCCACAAATGCGCAGGCATTGCCATTGCCAACCAAAGAGAAACCGTCGTCGCTTGGGATCGAATCACAGGAAAGGCGCTCGCCCCGGCCATTGTCTGGCAAGACCGACGCACAACCCATTTTTGTAAAAGTCTGAAAAATGACGCCGCTGAAATATTGCAAAAAACGGGATTGGTCATTGACCCCTACTTCAGCGCAAGCAAAATGACTTGGCTTCTTCACCACGCGCCCGAAGTCATTCAAGCTCGCCGTGCGGGGCGACTTTGTCTAGGAACCATCGATGCTTGGTTGGTTTTCAAATTAACAGAGGGAAAATCCTTCAGCACAGACTCCACTAACGCTTGCCGCACGCAACTCTATGGTATTCAAGAGGGTTTATGGGATCTTGACCTGCTAGAACGATTTGGGCTAACCGAAGATCTTTTGCCCGAAATCCACGCCAACAATAAGATCCGAGGGCATATTGCTGGCGGAGCCCTAAAAGGTCTACCCATTCTCACCACTTTGGGAGATCAGCAAGCTTCACTTTTTGGACACGCCACCTTAACGCGCGGGCAAGGCAAAGCCACTTTTGGCACTGGGTGTTTTGCCCTGAGCTATCAAGGCACAAAGGTAAAGGCACCTTATGAAGGCCTACTGACCTCTGTCGCCTTCGAACTCGATCGCACCCCTCATTTTTGCTGGGAAGGAAGCGTCTTGGTCGCCGGTTCGGCATTGCAATTTTTAAGAGATAATTTAGGGATGTTAAAAACCAGCGCCGAAAGCGAAACTCTTGCGCGCTCAGTTAAACATACAGGGGGAGTGGTTTTTGTGCCCGCCTTGGCCGGACTCGGGGCGCCTCAATGGGATGCCCAAGCCCGGGGCACCTTAGTAGGACTCGATCGAGGTACCACCAAAGCGCACATCGCTCGTGCCACTCTCGAAGGTGTGGCCTTTCAGGCCCGCGAATTAATCGATCTCTTAGGTTTTGGCGGCTCAGCGATGTTAGACGGTGGGATGTCTGCCAACGGATTTTTCTGTGAATTTCTCGCCAGCTTGTTACAAAAGCCCGTGCACCGCGCGGTCGATGCAGAGCAGACCGCGCGGGGTGCCTTTGGTATGGCTGGCATCACCTTAGACTGGTGGGATCTAAGTGCATGGAAGAGAAAACGTCCAGACTATGAAAAAATTGAGCCAACCTTAAGCCGGCAAGAATGTCGAGAGAAAATTAAGCGCTGGCAAAGCGCAGTTGAGCGCTCGCGAGGTTGGGCGGAGTAGGGAATCAATCACTCATACTTCATATTTTGCAGTAAATCAAACAACCTTGTATTGATATAAAAGTTCTCTTTACCCACTTTGACTTTTTTCAATAGATTCATTTTGATTAATTTCTCTAAATACGTACGTGCCGTATTGCGATGAACCTTTAACTCTCTCGCTAAAAAATCAATTTTTGTGTAAGGATGTCTGAATAAATTATTGATGAGTTCATGGCTATATATTTTACTTTCACCCATTTTTAGTCTCACCTTAAACTCAATCATTAAACTTTTTATTTCATTTACCAACGATGTGGTAGAAAGCGCAGTTAGTCTAATAATTTCCAACATAAAGACAATCCAATCTTCCCAATGACTCGTTTCTCGAACAAACTGCAACAACCTGTAATATTCTTGTTTGTTTCTGTTGATATAACCTGAGAGGTATAAAACCGGGTGTTCCAATAATCCTTCATTTATCAAAAACAAAATATTCAAAATTCGACCCGTTCTTCCATTGCCATCATAAAATGGATGAATACTTTCAAACTGATGATGAATAACCGCCATGCGCACCAACGGGTCTAAATCACCTTCATATTCATTGATATACCTTTCAAGCAAATTCATCTTTTGTTCTATTTCAGAATGATTTTGAGGAGGGATATAAACCACCTCACCTGTTCGGTCACTTTTTAAGGTCGTGCCTGCTTGCTTTCGGTAACCCGCCTGATTCTCTTCTAAAATTTGCTGAACGTCTTGGATAATATTCTGACTGATAAATTCATAAGTTTTAACCGCATTAGATCCACATCTTAGCGCCTCAGCATATTGATGTACTTCTTTAACCGCTATACTCTTATAGACTTTTTCTTCATAAGTTGATTGGTATAAGTCATCATGAGTGGTGATAATATTTTCGATTTCAGAACTCTCTTTAGCCTCTTGTAATATTAGGCACCTGATCAAAATTTCAGCATCAGGAATTGACTTACTCACTGCCTTAAGCTCAGCCAAACTCGACTTCGCTGCGACAAGCGTTTTAAGTACTCGCTTCGAATCTTCCAAATTTTTCAGGTCAAAGGGGTTTGGAATCTCGTACTGCATTCCTATCCTCACACACAATTTTTAGGTTTATCTTGTATAAATATTTAAAATGCACACAAAAAAGCAGCATTTTTTGTGCGCGTTTTGTTTTCACGCACAAAAAAAACCACTTCCTTGTACGCGTTATAACTTGCAGTATTTGAAAAATCACCCCGTCGGGATTAGACTCAACGGACTTTAAAATCCATCGACTTCGTCTTTCATGGCCAATAACCCTTGTTCACACTCGCTTGGCACTATACCCGACTGCTGAATTTCTTTTCTCTATTTATCTAAAAGGATTTCCCTTTTTCTCTTGGGTATTCAGGCGCTCTTGCAACAATTTCCAATCGCTGCTTTTAACCGCCCAAGCTTCCGTAATCGGAATGCGACGCTGGCCCTCTCCCCTTTGGAACAAGCGATTCTTCTCAATGAAAAACTCTTTAAGGTTTGAATAAGAATACGTTCGCGTCTTTGGGCCAAATCCCGCAAAAACCGTTAAGGTGCCATTCGCAAAAACCAAATGACGACGTTTTAGACGAGGGATACAATAAAGTATCAACGCAATAGGCAAAGCCAAGCGAACACCCAAACGCTCTGTTCCCTGTTGCAACTGAACAGCGCTCCAAATCAAAGAGGCTAAAATAAAGACAACCGCACGAGTCGGGCTGTAGTACAAGACCAGATTCACCAAACATCCTCTTCAGGTTTTAGTGAAAAATAATTGCGAATGGCATTAATCACTTGTTGGCGTGTGCCTTCATCAGGAGCATCGCCAAAATCGATACTTCCTCGCACCCATTGCCCTTCTGCAGACAATACTCCGCCCCAAGCAATTTCTTCAGAATCGCGCAGAGCCAAGCGAGCCAAATGGCTGTGCCGAGTATAACTGGCACAAACCAATATTTCACCATCGCGGGTGACATCGTAAGTGTATCCCCTATTATTGGGGTCGGGAACTTTGATTTCAACAAGACTAAAATTCATAAACGAAACAGATTCAGCGAACCTCTTTAGGCAGTTTCCCTAATAATGTAATAGGAATCAGCAAAGTTAAGGCCGAAAGAATGTAAGTGAGCTGAGCCGAACCAATATAATAGAGTAATCCCCCCACAAGAGGCCCTAAGGTGCGACCCAAACTGCCCAAAGATCTAAAGATGCCCAACTGGCGCCCTTGACGATCGGCCGCAATATCCATTGAGGCCAAAGCACTAATGCAAGGAGTTATTTGCCCGGCTCCAAACGCCATCAAGAATAATCCCACCAGCAGCACTCCTAAATTTGGCGCAAAGCCAACAATAACCAAAGCAGGGATCAATAGAGAAAAGCCCTGCACGGCCATTTTTTTCTCGCCGACTATTTCGACCTTGCGCCGCACATATCCCCCTTGAACAAAGGTTAACACGAGCCCGATAAACAAAAAGAGAAGTCCGTTTTCTTTGCCTCGATAGCCCAATCGTTCGAAGGTCAAAAAAGTCAGGGCAAACTCTGCACCACTAAAAGCCAGTGTAAAAATCAGGTTTGTCCAGTTTGCCATTCGAGGAGTGAGTTGCGGATCCATCTTAAACAATTTAAAGGGATTGGCTGTTCGCCCCTCGACACGAGGCTTGCTGCGAACACTTTCAGGCAACGTCTCGGGCAAATGGTGAAAAACGAGATGAGCTGCAGTTAAACTCGCCAACAAACTCAAAAATGCCGGCACTGAAAAAGGATTCACACCATAATTCTTTAACCAAGGCCACAGAGCCGTCAAATCGAGCAAAGTACTCAAACCACCAATGGTTGGGCCTAACACAAATCCCAAACCAAAGGCAATGCCGATAACCGCCATTCCCTTACTGCGCGTCGCTGGAGTAGTGATATCCGCAACAACAGCAGTTGCTGTAGTGATATTTGCACCCATAACGCCGCCCAAAAGGCGAGAGGCCAAGAGCCACACAAAGCTACCTGCAAAACCCCACATCAAATAGCTCACCGCCAAACCCGCACAACTGATCAGCAAAATCGGGCGGCGACCAAAGCGATCACTAAGTGCCCCTGAGATTGGAGCCATCACAAATTGCAAAAAGCTATAGGCAAAAGAAAGGATTCCCCCAAAAAGCACTGAGGCTGAAAAAAACGACGAGCCCTCTAGCACTTTAAGACTGTCGAGAATCTGATGAAAGAACGAGTGGGGAGATTCACTCAAGGTGTAATGTTCAAGTAAAGCTGGCAACAGAGGGAAGATGATGGAAAACCCCACTAGGTCAATAAATAAAATGAGAAAGAGAATCTTCAGCGTTTTCTTCGACTCCGATTTGAGTTTTTCAGGGGCACGTCCTTGATCGGGAAGCACTAATCCTAAAGGAATCTCGCCTTTAACCGACTCAGGCCGCACCTCAGGGTGGGCGATTTCTTTGGCAAATCGTTCGCACCAATGCGCGTCGTCATTCAAGCATGGCACCACCTCTAGGTCAGAGCCCCCCCGGGTGACTAAAAGCCACTTT
>JBNKYI010000023.1:0-14081 GCA_050300815.1 Fibrobacterales bacterium | reverse complement strand
GAATTTACCTTGATCAACTGAGTGAGTGTGTACCACACCCGTTGCTAGCTCTGTAAAGGTGGCAGTGAGAGACTGGCCATTATTCATTGTGACAGTGATTGGGTTTGCTGTAGAGTCTCCTAGATTGCCGCCCATCCAGCTCTCAAATTTCCAACCCGAAGTGGGATTGGCGGTTAGCTTCACTACAGTACCCGGTGCATAGATACCTCCAGAAGGATCTAGGCTAATGGTTCCCGAACCTTGAGTCGTCGTTGTTAAGATGTAGTTAGCAACAGAATCAGAACTGATGATGTTATCGATTCTCAATGTTCCGCTTCCTGTTGTCGCACCTCCGATAGAAATATTCACCGAAGTAATGAGGCTAAGATCTACGCCTGTAAAAGAAGAGAGGGGGATAGAGACCGTCGCATAATTGGCAACGGTGGGCAAGTTCACTACTGCTGAACTTCCAGAAGTATCAACGAGTGAAATAAAAGCATTGCCTGCACCTACTGGCCCCAGATAAGAGAGCTGTAGGTTATCGTATCCAGAAAAATCTTTTGCTTGAGCAGCCGACCAATTAGATACATTTAATCCCAAGCCAGCCCAACCATTACTGTCAAGGCTATAGCTAAACAAGTAATCTTTTACACCTTCGATTGCTCCTGCGTTTGATTCTTCGGTGAGAGTTCCGCTAGACCAGGTGCATCCTGCGCAGACCATAGTGCTGTTATCTGTATAAATATTCAGACCCGTTACGGCTTCTGAGATAATATCCCCATAGAGAATTCCTCGACCAGAGCCTGCCACATAAAATCTGCCATAAACACGGGGGTCAGCTGTAACGGTGACAACAGTGCCAAAACGATGTTGATCGTCGTTGATACGAACCCAATTGGCGCCGCCATCATCTGAGCGGTAAAATCCTTCTGTGCCGTTTATTGTTCCTACGATAAAGACGGCGGGATAGGTTTTTCCAGAGGCGGCTTTTCCAAATGCAACGGCCCTAGCAACGTCAACATTGGTCAACTTGCTAAAACTGGTACCTGAATTGGTAGAATGATATAACCCATTTAAATTGGCAAGCCAGATGTCGCCTTCAACCCCAAAAACGGTGCGGATACTTGTTTGCCATACTAGATAATCTGGAACGGTTGGTAGATTGTTCGCTTGTGTCGAAAAAGAAGCTCCTCCGTCGGTACTTACCCATACCTTTCCGTTTTCTGCGTCATAGACATAGAATTTTTGTGAATTCACTCTGTCAGAAACAGGTTTTAACTCAGCAGGTACACCACCGCTAGAGGCTGCCCATGAGGCCCCTTTATTAGTAGAATAGTATAAAGAAGAAGCGCCTTGAGGGGCCCACACAATACGGTTGCCATCGGCTGAAACGGAAATTTTACCACCGCCACTTGTGCCCGAGGGTACGCTGCTGAAGGCTTTCCAAGTATCGCCACCATCAGTAGAATACGAGCCGTAATTGCCGTTAGCACTATTGTAAGTTCGCGCCATAACACTGGGGAGGTCTTGGGCAAAATCAATGCTTATATTGGTGCCGTACAATGTTGAACGGCCAGCGGCTGGAGAAACATCTAAATCGTCATGCTTAAAGCCATCTTGGTCGCCAATAGCACTTAGTAGTGGAGCACCCGAAGGGGGGCTGATCAACTCAAGTGCGGCCATTTCTTCTAATCCCTTGTTTTGAAAAATCCAGGTGGGAGTACTGCTGTTTATGTTATTTGAATTGAAAAGTCCATAACCTGTTCCAAACCACCCACTATTTGAATTAAAAGGATCGATGTCCACATCGCCTATCCAGTGTGGCTTAGATGCTGCTCCATAAGGAGACAAAGAATAATCTAAAGTGGCATTCCCTAATAAATTAGTCCAGTTGGCCCCCCCGTCTGTGGTGCTAAATACAGCATCACCAGGTGACCAACGTCCCATAGTACCTACAATTAAGTGGTTGGGATTTTGAGCGTCTACCGAGATCCCGCCAAATCCACCTTGCCCATGAGCTGGCGATACATCCGTCCAGCTGTTATTGCTGGGGTCGAGTTTCCATACGGCTCCAGCCGTCACGTTGTTTGGGCCGCTGCCATCAGAATAAGAAAGATAAATCATACCATTAGAGTTTAGTGCTGCCATGCGAGGCATCAAATTGGTAGGTTGACTAGGTACGGCAGCCCAGTTGGCCCCCCCATCGGTGCTTTTGTACAAGTTATTTGTACCCGTTTGCATTACACCTACATAGATGGTGCTGGTTGCACTACCCGCCGAGCCGCTGCTTTTGTCAAAAAGGACAAATGAAATACCGCCCGAAGCAATAGGACTTGTGCTGACGGGAAAACTGTTGACCTTGTTCCAAGTAGAGCCGTAGTCGGTACTTTTCCAGAGCCCATCGGTGCTAGAACCGAGAAAAAGAATACTTCCTAGATTGGGATCGACTTGCAGGCGTTCACCAGCAGCCCGTCCATCTTCATTGCCGCCGAGCTTGATCGATAGTTTATGACTAGCCCAAGTGTTCCCTTTGTCAGTCGAAGAATAAACGATCCCATCTGCACCCCAAGATTTAGTATATAAACCTGTAGCTATGTACACTCGGTCGGGATCAGAAGGGTCGGTTGCCAAACTAAGCACGCCGTAATCATTGCTTGTGGCAAAGCTATCGGTGATAGGAATCCAGACCTTGTTGGTCGCATCCCAGCGATAGGCTCCCCCCACGTCGGTGCGGGCATAAACCAAGTTTTGCTCAGTAGGGCTGTAAATAACGCCGGTCACATAACCCCCGCCGTTTATCTGAACGCTTTTCCACTCATAGGTCTCTGCTTTTGCGGTCAGTGGTTGCAATGCCAGCCCAAAACTGACCAGCATAGCCATTCTTTGCATATAAAGACGAGATTTTGACGTCGATTTTTTTTTCATCGTTCTTCCTAACTGTCAATTAAAGTTGTGTAAGTTTTTTTTCATTTATGTTGTGTTTTCACGATGGGCTTGCTCTATGGGGTAAAGTGTTGACTTTAAACAGTCAACACTTGTTGTGATCAATAATTGTAAAACATAAAAGATCCTTGATTGGTCTTTATGATGTAAGAACCTGTTTGTTTAAGAAAAATTGATTTTGATTCAGAAGCGGGGATGTGATATTTACTTAGCATTTTGCCTTCTGCTGAATAAATGAAAACGTCTTGCGAATATTGAGTTAGGTTGGTTAATTCAAATCCATGAGAACTTTTTTTACTGAATTTTAAAAGGTTTTCATTGCCGCTATTTTTAACAGTTCCATCACATTCTACGATCTCAAATTGAGCTTCACTTAAGCAACCCTTTTGGTCGAGCATGCGGGTTTGATAAATGCCAAAATGGTCTGCGCTTACTTGAGAAATCGTCGGAGTTCTTGAATCCGAAGAAAAAAGATTGGGCCCTGACCAATTCCATTGAGTGCCCTCAAGCGGCGACGCTGCAAGTTGAATTTTTGAGCCCGTACAAAGTTGAACAGAAGAGCCTTCAGTCCAACCTTCTGAATCTATTTGATAGCTATAAAGAATGGGTTCTGGTTGGTTGACTTTAATTTCAAAAGGGGCTGCGGCACAAACGCTATTTCCAATTTCAAATTTTAAGTTGAAAAAGATGCCATAAGTCCATCCGGGAACTGAAACTAAATCAATGGTTTCTCCTATGTTCCAAATGGCTCCTGTTCGATCCGATTGAAATTGTACAGCTCCTTCTGTTCCAACGGCATCAATGATATATTCTCCGGGTTTTAAAATAATGTCAAAGGGAATTTCTTGAATACCTGTGGGTAGATTCAATTTCGTAGAGGTGGTGTATATTTCACCCGACTCATCTAACAGTCTAATAACCCCTTTTGTTCCTGTGCTAAGCACGTGAAATGAGATTCCTTTAAGTTTGACGAATTCTTTAACAACTAATTTGACTTTGTTTTGATTATCATCAAATAGACTTCCTAATGACCATCCGCCTCCAGCGTAGCTTGCTAAGCCAAGGATTTCGGTTGTAGACGTTGTTCCCTTGACGTAATAAGTTGATGTGCTTGATGGGGTTAAGTTAATGAGATTTGAAGTGTCTAAAACTTGAGTGTTACTGTCAGTCCAAATAAATCGTTGAGTCGAATCCAAAATGTTTGTGGGGCGCACCTCAATAGAGCTTCCATAACAGATTTCTTGATTTTCAATTTGAACGAGTTGTGATGTCACGCTTATGAAATCAGAGGATTCACCACATCCATTCTTTTTAACCGTGAGTTCGTATGTGCCGTTATGACTGACGCTGATTGCTGAGGTCGTGTCATTAAGAAGAACGCCGTCTTTTTTCCATGTAAATGAATATCCATTATTGGCAAATGAATGGATGGGTTCAATTATTGAATAGGGGTTTTCACACAAAACCAATTCTGATGGCAAAAGAGGAGCTTTGCAATCCGCACCTGTCATATCTCCGTATACAATTCCACGTCCATGAGTTCCCACATAGAGCCTACCATAGACTTTGGGATCACCAGAAATCGATAGATAAGAGCGTCCAAACTCTTGACTTTTATTATTGATTTTAATCCAAGAATTGCCTTTGTCGATAGACTTAAAAAGTCCGGCTCGGTTTTCAACTTTACCGAAAAGGAAAAGGGTGGGATAAGTTGCATTGGGTGCCGCTTTACCAAATGAAACTTTATAGGATTCTTGTACAGATGCGACTTTTTGAAAACTCGTGCCCTTGTCTTCAGTGAAATACAGCCCATTGCCTTGTGCAGAAACCCAAACATGCCCTTCGTTTTGAAATACAGGAACAATGCTTAAATCTCCTGTGAAGGCAAATGTGTATGTGGAATTGAAGGTTTTTGCGCTGTCTGTACTGAGATAAAAATCCCCTGTTGCACTGTTGATTGCATAAAAGTTTGCGCTGTTTACTCGGTCTGATTTTGGAAAAGCATCTGCAGCTAAACCGCTACACAAATTCCAAGTCTGCCCTTCGTCTCTAGAATACGAAGCATTCGAATCATTCGGTGCCCATACAATTGTTTTTGCATCAGGAGAAATGCTGAGATAGTTGTCTCTAACGCTTCCACCTGCAGCTTGGGTGGCAAAATCTTGCCATGTCTGGCCTTGGTCTTTAGAAATACTTGCGCCTACTCCACCGTCGTGTGACCTGACAATTGTATTGGGAAAATTTTCTGCAAAGTCAATAGAAGAGGTATTGCCGTGGTGGTGAAAGGTATTTGCAGGAGACTTATTGAGATCAAGATGAGTAAAACCTTTAATATCACCCAAACCGCTAATCACATGAGCACCACTTGGGGGAGAGGTGAGAGTAATTACAGCGGTTTCTTCAAAGTTGTCATTTTCAAAAGTCCAATGGGTGGAATCATCGTTCATGGCATTTAGCAAATCATAGGTCATCCACAAGCCATTGCCACTTCCAAATAGGGCATGGTTAGGGTTGAAAGGATTGATTTTTAATCCGCTCATCCAACCCATTCCCCCTCCGTGAGGTGTGTTTTTGTTATCGGTTTGCATTTTAGGACGAAGATCAATCCATGTTGATCCTCCATCTTTAGTGAGAAAAATTCTGTCTGCAGTTGGCCACCAGTGTCCCAAAGTTCCAACGATTACGATGTTGGGGTCAGTTGGATGCACTGCAAGTCCACTATATCCCCCTTGAGATTCGTGACTCATGGGGTAAATTTTTGTCCAAGACTTTGAGGAGGTATTGTATTTCATCACGAAGCCATTGCCCGTAGAAGGGGGAAGATTATTTCCGTAGGTGAGATAGATATTCTCTCCTGCAAATTCGATATTATTAACGATTGCTGGGGTGCTAATATTGGGATCGTCAGTCGCTTTTGGTTCGATTTTGGTCGGTTGATTAGCGAGATATTGCCAATTTTTCCCCCCATCTTGACTGTAGTATAGCCCCCCTACGGTTGTATCGTTAGTAGCAAGATGATCATAGGTAGCCACATAGATTTCTTGAGAGGGTGTTTGGGGATTATTGGTGACGGGGAAAATATTTAAGCAACTAATTTGTGATTTAGGAAAAGAAGTGATTTTTTCCCAAGAATTCCCATAATTCGCACTGGTAAAAAGCCCTTCTTTTTGCGAACCCATAAAGAGAATGGAATTCATATTGGGATCGATCATTAATCTTTCACCTGAACCTCTTCCATTTTCATTTCCTCCTACCTTAAAAGGAAGTATTGTTGATGTCCAAGTATCGCCCTTATCGTTTGAAGTAAACAACTTTCCGAATGGATCCCAACTATTGCTGTATAGCCCAGTAACCATGTAAACGCGATTTGCATCTATTGGGTCGGCAGCCATGCTGATAACGCCGAGTTGGTTTCCATTAGTGACAGAGTCAGAGAGGGGAATCCATTTTTTAGAAGCTTCATCCCATCGATAGGCGCCACCAATATCGGTGCGCGCATATAAAAGATCTTTTTCGGCTTTGCTAAAAACGAATCCTGGAACATAACCGCCACCGTTAATAGTGACGCTGTTCCAAGTGTAATTCTCAGCAGTCAGTGAGAACGTAACACATGGAAATAAGAAGAGTAAGAGACAGAAAAACCGCAAGAGCACGTTATTTTTATTAGAAAATGTGAATGAGGGTTTAACGTCGAGAAATAAATTGGATTGGGGGTTTTGGATATCATTTTTCATTTGTCCAATATATATCCAGCAAAATATTTCACATAAATTTGGCGTAATATTATGTTGATCATCGCGACTCAACACCTATAAAATGAATTGTATTCGGTTTAAGATTTTGAGTATAGATTAGTGAAATATTTTGTTGAAACTCGATTCTATCTGTGATTGGGCGCAATGAATTACAATCCATTGATTTAGCTAGGGTCTGTAAATGCACGATTTATTCAACTACATAAATTATCACGATTATATTAAAGATTTTTATGAATACAAAAAGTCAGAAAACCCTCACTTTAGTTGGCGGGTTTTTGCTTCAAAAATTCAAATTGATCCTGGCTATTTGGTAAGAGTCGCTCAAGGCAAGAATAATTTGCAAGACTTGCACATTGGTATTCTTTCAAAATTTCTCAAATTCTCAACCAATGAAAGAGAATACTTTGAATTGTTGGTGCAATTTAGCTCATCAAAATCAAAACAAAAAATTAGCGAAATTTATCAGCAAATTGTTTTGCTGCAACAGCAGTCTTACGAAATTTTAGAACAAGACAAATTAGAGTATTATAATAAGTGGTATTACGCTGCAATCAGAGCGTATTTGAGCATTAAGAATTACAATGGAAATGCAAAGAAACTCGCCAATGAGATGGTGCCCACATTAACAGAAGAACAAGTTCACGAGGCTATTCGTTTATTGCTGAGGTTGAAGTTGATAGAAATTGACGATAATGGAAGTTATCTTGTTAAAAACCATACAATAACCACAGGTGAAAATTGGAACTCTCAAATTATCAGAAACTTTCAAAAAGAATATATTCAATTAGCCGCTGCTTCACTCGATCAAATTGTTCCTGCAGATAGAGATATTTCGAGCATGACTTTAGCAATTTCAAAATCTTCACTCATCGAATTTCGAGAAATTTGTAAAGAGTTTAGACATAAAATTGCACTTCTTGGTGAAGGGCGATTAGAGCCAGATATCGTTTATCAAATTAATATTCAGGCCTTTCCATTAAGTAAAGAAGTTTCAAATGGTTAAAACGTTATCGCTACTTCTATTGACAATTATTATCAGCTCATGCGACGGCAATAAAACGGCCGGAACGGGAGGCGTCACAGAAACCACCAATGGATTGTCTGTTTCTCTGGTGGATAATGAAAACAACAAAATGACAGGGCAAACCGTTTATCTTCTCAATGGAGAGCGTTGGGCCACTAAACTAATTCAACACGATCAGCTAATTATAGATTCTGCCATTACCAATTCTAAGGGAGAAGCAACTCTTCGTTATGACAATTCAATAGAAAGGGCCTATTTATATTGCGTGAGTGGAAATTTGGGTTTAAGAACAGAAATTATTCCTTCTGATACGAATTTACTTTTGCAGTTAGATTCTTTAAGTGAATTTGAATTCGTATTACCCGATTCAAATTCAGTCGTGTATCTAGAGGGTGTGCCTAATTCTATCGGTACTTCGGGATTAGTTAGACTTCCCAAAGGCGAATACTCAACACTAGTTACCCACGTTGAAGAAGGGGCTAGACGTTGGAATCCTGGAGGGAAATTATGGGTGCCCCAGATGGATACCTTCTATGTAAAAGAAAATGAAAATAAATTGATTTTAGAAGACTTTGATGATTTGGATATCAAACTCAAATGGTTTGATTTATTTGACCAAGGTTTTTGGTGGATGAAATCTTACCATGCTTCCTTTTTTAATGATGCAGGCCAAGAAGAAACAGATTTTTCAAACCTAATAAGAACTTATAAAATCTCAGGTTTGCTTGATTCGATCAATGGAATAAAAATGGTTTATGATTCAATAAGCGAATCGGATAATTATGGCAATTTTGGCGTGGATTTAAAATTCTCTTTGGATGAGGATAAAGGACGGTCAATGGCGACAGTAGATACCATCCGAATTTTAGCCGAGATCAAAGGCAACTGGATGTTATTCTTTTATGGAAAGGATGATCAGGCCTGTTGGTTTGAGCTGCCAGAAAGCAACTATTCAGAAATTGCGATAAGTACTGATGAATTCACTTGTTCGTCAACAAACTTGACTTCGTTAGCAGTGCATGTTGTACTATTCCAAACAAATCAAAAGGGATCCATCCTTTTAGATAAAATAGTATTAGATCATTTAGATCTAGGCACATGGCTCAATTAGAGCAAAGGGCCAGTTTGCAATTAGAGGCCCTCATCTAGACGCTTTCGATCTAGAGGTGTCTTAGATTTTATAAAGCAAGCGCAGGGCAAACCAAAAAGTATTTAAGTGCGGTTGTATTTCTCGTTCGGCGGGATATTCATCCCAAAGAGCGCTCCACTTTTTGTCGAAGGTCAGTGATTGAAAATCGATCCCGAGTTGAGTTTCTAGCTCAATTTCATCACTGATTTTACGGCGTCCGCCAAAAGAAAATCCACCCCCGAGCAGTTCCCAACTTTTAGAGTGACTGACAAGGCCTTCATATTCAAGACGTGCCTGACCCGTAATTTGATTTAGATGGGCGTCTAAAAATAATTGGGGAAAGTCAGGGGATAAAATTAAGAGCTCGCTTAGATTTAATTGCAATTCATACTGCAAAGGAAACCACCATATTTGGTAATCGAGTTGCCGAGTGCGAGAGCCTTCAAGGAGCAGAGCGGTTTCTCGGGTATAGAGAATTCCCACACTTGCTCCCGCTCTAAAAAAGCTGCCGATGGGCATTTCAAAGCCGACAGAAACGGGAAGGGTGAGGTTGACTTTTTGAAAATCAACTTTGTTGATGCGAATTCCTTGTTGAATATTAAAGGTGTCGCGCCGAGCTCTCGTATAAAGGGTGTCTAAGTGTTGTTGAAAGACTTTGCGATCTTCGAAGTTGATGAATTGCAGGCGGGCTTCAACAAATAGGCCTAAGTGAAATGCACCTAATGCGGTGTCTGCGGTAGGAAAATGCTTAAGGGGAGCAAGGGTGTCTTGAGATGTAGAAATTGAATCCATTAAGTTTAGCGAGTCTTTTAAATTCACCGAATCTGTAAAATCCATCGAATCTGCTGAATCTATCGAACTCATCGAATCCTTTGCATCCATAAGTTGCAGAGAGTCGGCAGAAGAATTTGTCGATGCAGAAAGTGGTTGAACTTGAGGTTCTTGGAGCGGTGCTTGAGAGAAGAGAGGGCTTATCCATCCAAATAGACAGACAATCGACAAGAGAAAATTGGGCTTCATGGCAGATAAAAATAATAGCTATTGTCCCAATTCGGGATTTTTCATCGCAACGCTTTTAAGACACTTAGGGCAGTGACCCGTCCAGAGCTTGCGTTGGACTTGAAAGTAAATCCGGCCGTAAACCCCACAGCAATTAAAGATGACCCCTTTCCAGGGTTTGGCATTTTTTGCTTCCATAAAAGAAATAAGAGACATTTCACATGAATCGGCTGAATAGAGAAGAATTAAAGCGCTTTGGTGGCTTTTAAACGCAAATCTTTTTGTTCTTTTTCTATTCGAGCTTTATAAGAGCTTTCTTCAGAATCAATCGTAGCGTAAAGGTCTTCGTAGTCTTTTTTTAAATCGGGAACTTCGTGTAAAATTTTGTTGAGATAGAATCGAGCCTGATCAAATTGATCGAGACGGCGATAGCTCTCTACCAACTTGATATGCGCTTCGTTGTAATATTGGCTGTTGGGGAAGTCTTTAATAAAATCCTTGAGATAAATAGCGGCGGCCAGGGGTTCTCCCATACGCAAATAGAGATAAGAGACGTTCCAATCTCGCTGAGCCTTGCGCTCAGTTAAACGTTCCAAGTAATATTGAGCGGAGTCGACCTTAGGGGATTCGGGGTAAGAATCCATAAAGTCTTTAAAGTCTCGAATCGCCTGATCGGTTAAGCTGCCATCACGCCCCTCTTTAAAGGGAGTATTGAATGCAGAAACTGCGGCCAAGTAAGACGCCATAGGGGCGCGGGGACTGTTTGCAAAATGGCGGGTATAGAGCGAATATTCTGCGCGCGCGTCAATCCACTGCTCATCTTCAAAGTAAACCCCGGCGAGCAGATACTGAGCGTCTTCCATAAATCCCGTACCGCTACAATTGTTGAGTAGATTGTTAAGCAGTTCAATAGAGCGAGAAGTCGAGTGATCGGCAACCTCGGCCTGAGCCTCTTCAAATTGCGCCTTACAGACATCGGTGTGTGAGAGGTTACTTTTATCAGAGCCCGCACACCCGAATAAACCGAGAGAGGCGCTCAAAAAGAGAAGTGGTGTTTTAATTGAAGAAAAAATGGCTTTATTCATGGATCCACGTTGAGTTTTTGCAGTTCGACTTTTGCCCTGCTAATATACTCACTGTCAGGAAAAATAACAGTTAATTTTTTGAATTCGGCGACGGCCTGACGGCGGTCTCCACTGCGCAAATAAGCCATGGCCATTTTGTATTGCGCATCGTCTTCTTTGTCGCTTTGGGGATAAGTGAAAACCCGTTGGTAAAAATCAATCGCCTTGGCGTAGTCTCCCATTTCAAAATAAGATTCTCCGATCCAAAACCAGGCGTCGTCTCTATAGTTTGATTCTTTGTCTTCTTTCACAAATTTTCCAAAAAGATCGATCGAAAGCTCAAAGTTCTGACGGTTAAATTCGATCATGGCTCTTTTGAAGGGCATGGGTTGTTGATCGGGTTCGGGAGCCGCCTGAGGCTTTTTACCCGTGTGAAAGAGCTTTACTCCTGCGCGCCCATCAATCATTTTACGCAATTCAAGGGTCTCTTCATTCATAAGCACGAGGCGGTTTTCAAATTCTTCTAGGCGAGCCAGAGGAAGGTTTCTGACCAATTGGTCGAGCTCTGCTTGGTTCAGCTCAAGTCGATTTAAGCGCAGTCGTATCTGCTCTAAGTCTGCTTTTATCTGTCGGGTGAGTTGAATGGCGGTCTCAGAATCTTCTTTCATACGCATGACATCAATTTCAGGCAGCAAGCGCTCTTTGGCTTTTTCTCTTGCAGGAACAGCACATCCGAGAAGAAGGCTAAATGAGGCGAGCCAAAAGACTAAAGTTCTGCTATTTTTCGGGGTGATCACACAACCCTCCCAATTTAGTGGAATTACTTTTTAACCCTATCGGTTAAGCCTTTCAATTTCTAAAGGATACCTTAAGTACGAATGTCAATTTTAAATCGGTACATCCTCAAAGAGCACGTTGGCCCTTTTCTGGCATCCTTTGTCATTATAACCTTTTTGTTTGGAATTAATTTTCTTCTCGAAATTTTAGACTCCGTTCTTTCTAAGGGACTGCCCCTGCTGGTTCTTCTTGAGATTTTTTTCCTCAGTTTGGCTTGGATGTTGGCGCTTTCTATTCCCATGGCCTGCTTAGTGGCTTCATTGATGGCCTTCGGAAGGCTCTCATCAGACCACGAAATCACCGCTATTAAAGCGGCGGGAATTGCCCCTGTGCGAGTCATTCGCCCTGTTTTTTTAACGGCAGCGTTGATTATGGTGGGCTTAGTGATCTTTAACAATTGGATTTTACCCGAAGCCAATCACCGCGCAGGTTCATTGATTCAGTCGATTTCTCGTAAAAAGCCACAGGCCTTTGTGGCAGCGGGGCGATTGATCACTGACTTTCCCGATGTGCAAATTTGGATTGACCAGATTGATCCCACCACTGGAATTTTATATGGCATTCGCCTCTTCGAAATTCAGCGCAAAGGGCCGCCGGTTTTAACTTGGGCCAAAGAGGGAACGATGGAATATACCGACATGGGGGCCCGTTTAAAGTTGCATCTCAAAGAGGGAACTCATCACCGTCGCGGAGAAAAAGAAGAAGACACTTATTTTAGAATTGATTTTAAAAATCAGACCTATTATTTGCGTAATGTCGACGATCGCTTTGAACGCAGAGAGCGCAGCTATAGGGGAGACCGAGAGCTCCCCATTCAAGACATGTTGGCCATTGTGCACGAATCTGAAAAAAACCGCGAGCGAATTTTTGCCGACAAAACCGTCGAAATCTTCAGAAATCTCGAATATCTCGAAACATTGATTCAAGGAGACAGCACTTCTCGAGACTCTCTGTCTTCTCTCGATTCAATCCGTACTTCCCCTGCAGAAACTCATCGGCAAGATACCTCTTTTGTCTCGGGAATGATTGATCCGACTCGTCTTTCAATGAGCGCTGTGCGTCGTTTGATCGCTGAAGAGAGAAGCCAGCTTAAAAATATTTCTGACGCCCTTGATCGAATCAAGAATGAAACCAATAAGATTAACAAGTATCTCGTTGAAATTCACAAAAAGTTCTCGATTCCCCTCGCTTGCTTTATCTTTGTCTTAATAGGAGCGCCTCTTGGCGTGATGGCGCGCAAGGGGGGAATTGGCACCGGAGTGGTTTATTCGATTCTCTTTTTTGTGGTTTATTGGGTCTTTTTGATGGGGGGAGAAACCCTCGCCGATAAGGGCTTTATTCAACCTTGGTTTGCAATGTGGGTCTCTAACATGATCACAGGGATCATCGGAATACGCACCCTTTGGATCATGAGTCTTGACAATTACAGTGGGCACTCAAAATGGAAGCGTCTGTTGAATTACGCAAAAAGACAATGGTCAAAAATTCGCTGGAAAAAAATAGAAGAGGGGGTGTCGTGACCTTTACGCGCTATCTTCTTAAAAATTATTTGCGCACGATGATCATGATTATGATGGCGACCCTCATTATTTTTGTGGTGCTTGATTTTGTGGGAAATATACAGGCCTGGTTAAATCAACCTAGCGAAAATGTGATTGGCTATTACAAGAACTACATTCCCCAAATCATTTATCTGGTAATGCCCATCAATATGCTCTTAACGACCATTATCACCCTATCGGGCATGGCTCGTCACTTAGAAATAACCGCCATGAAATGCGCGGGAGTTTCTGTTCCTCGAATGGCTGTGCCTATTCTTATCGTGGCATTGTTGGTGACGGGGGCGATGTACTTTTTAGCAGAGAGAGTTTTGCCTGATGCAAACCACCGCCGCCTTGAGCTCGCCCAACCTTTAAGTAAGAAAAATAATGTGCGCCGCGAAAAGCACAAATACCAATATCTTTTCATTGGGGCAAACGGATCGACCTATTACTTCCAAAGGTATTATTCGAACTCTCAAATGGCTCGTGATGCCGTGGTTTTGTTTTTTGAAGAAGGCAATCTCAAAGAGCGAATTGAAGCTTCAAAAATGACTTATCGCGATTCGACTTGGGTGTTACAAAATGGTCGCGAATGGAAGTTTTACCCCGATTCGGTTCATTTTTCGACCTTTACCAACAAGTCTTTGCAAGGTCGTGTGCCCGAGCGCCCCGATGATTTCTTAGACACGCGCTATAGTCCTGACGAAATGAGTTCAACCTATATCAAGAGGCGAATTGAAATTATGAGCCGCATAGGCGAGAAGACCTTTGATTTAGAAACACAACTTTATTTTAAGCTGGCGGGCT
>JBNKYI010000022.1:0-14199 GCA_050300815.1 Fibrobacterales bacterium | reverse complement strand
AACACCATCGAACAACACGACCTCATCAAGCTCGTTTCTTAAGAAGTACTTAAACAAATGATCTGCACCAAGAATAAACCAAGAGCCTTCAAGCGAGCTGGCTTTTGCAACAAATCGTTGAATCTTGTGCGTTCGGTCTAACTCTAGGCTATATAAGTTATCTAAACGAGAAAACGCGAGATGGTGCCATTCACCATATTTAAAATCAAAACCCGTTCTAACCAAGGTATCAACATCTCCCGAAAAATCAACTTCTATAAGATAAGCCTCTTTATTTCTTCCATCAATAATCATATCTAGACCGTGTACACCGACTTCTGAAGGTTGAAAATTGAGAATTCCAAATTTGTCTTGAGATAGGCTCCGAGCAATTCTGAACCAAAGACTTATTCCAAAGGCTTGATTTTCTTTAATGCCCAACACATCTGCCCGATTACCAAAATTGATACTGGTTGCCGAAACAAAGATTCCCGCCTCATTAACCACTCCTTTCGAAAACTCTAGATTGCCTGAAGCAGATACATTAAGCCCATAAGGACCACTATCAAATACGGTGCTGTCAAAAGGCCAGTAACCCCAAATTTCGGCTGTAGAAGAATCAAAAGTATTGAAATTTGGCTTCTCTCCGAGTATCCAGTTCACTTCTACGTTATCTGGGGCATACGTCATATCTACCGTATCTGCATTTAGCATGTCGTTATTTTCGACTCTAATCTCATAAGTGCCCCGAGGCAGTTGAGAAAACGTAAAAACCCCTTCGTTGTTTAAAACCGCCGTTCTTTGATTTTCGCGCAATCGAATTAAGGCCCAGTCTTGATTGTTACTGTCTTGAACTTTTCCTTTAAAACTCATTGTCGGTTTGAGTTGAACTTCTCCCAACATCGTCAAATTTTTCACGAACGTCGAAATCATCATTGCCTGAGTAGAGTCTTCGTTATAAACCTCTACACTCCAAAGCCCTGCTTCTAACTCTTTTATAAAAGAACCATTCGCATCCGTATCTATAATTAACTCGTCAACGACTTCTGAGGTGCTGTCACTGAACTTTCTCAAGATAACCGCATTCTCTGCTAGAGGATGACCCTCTTCGTCTATTAATGTCGCCGTGAGAGTATTCGTTGTCTCCGTCGTATTTCCTGAAAACTGATCGCTGCAACTGCACAGCCATCCGACAACACAAACGCCCACCCACAAATTTTTCATTTTTTTTCCTTCATTTTCGTGAGGGGTATCATTTGCAAATTCAATTGATATACGGCATCAGGAGCATGCATTTCATCAACTTGATTAATGACCGCATCTCTAAACTCCTTCAGCATATTCTTAAAGAGAGGAAGCTTATCTGATTCAATAGCCATCGTGATTGTCGAGATGTCTCGATTTTCTTTAAGATCTCTGTCAATAGACTCTGATGACATGCGAATGACTTCTTTCTGATACTCTTTAATGGCGATTCCCTTCCATTTCTCTGCAGTCGTCAGATGATTCTTAGTTAAAACATAGAATCCCTCTTTATTTTCTTCTATCAACTTCAATTTTTCAAGTAAAGCGATCGATTCTTTTGCCTGCTTCTGAGTAATTGTAGGGTTTAGATGATTCGCCAGCTGCTTGTAATTGTCTTTGAATCCAAGATACTCTATTGCCCCCCGCACAGCAGCGTAATACCACTTGTGAAAGTATTCAAATTGAGATTCGTGAATATTGTAGTGGCTAACCGATTTCAATGAGAGCAATTTTTCAAAATACATCTTAATTTGCGAATCACTCCGCGCCTTGGTAAAATGCACCAGTGTCTCAAAATAGAGACCTTCTTTTTCATTGAGCTTGCAAAATTGAATCAACTCGGGAATCAACGCTTCTTTGATATGTCGTTTTCCCATTAGAATTTTGACGATGAAAGAATGGTCTAAATTTAATTTTTGCCCCATATACCTATAAGAGAAATAGGTATTCTCCCTTTTTCTTTCTTCGTAATAATCTTTCAGGTATAACCTGTAATCGTGATATAGATATACATTGGGCATAAGGCGCCGACCCATTCTCAACTGAGCATAAGATAATCTTCTGATTTTAAAACCAAGATTTCTTCAACTCTTTTCAGTCAATTCTGGTGTCTACGGCGTCACCAATTTAGACTTTGTCTTCTTTGACTCCAAAATGTAAAGGCAACCACCATGCAAACGCTCAGGCTGCTAATGGGCATCGCAATAGCTGCGACCAGCGGTGCGAGATGCCCCACAAAGGCAAAGTAAAGGGCGATTGCATTATAAATCAAAGAAACCGTATAGCTCCATCGAATGCTTCTTTTTGAAATTTTTGCCAAATCAAAAAGGTTTTCAAAACCCGTCCAATCTGTCTTTATAGACAAAATGTCAACCCCCGTAGAAAGCGCCCTAAATCCCCCTTCTGCTAGCATTCCCAAGTCTGCATTATTAAGCAAAAGAGAATCATTAAGCCCATCTCCTACGGCCATAACCTGTTCTTGCCTCTGGTATTTCAGCAAAATGTCCACTTTTTCTTGTGGGCTTAATCCCCCATAACCTTTAACCCCACTTTCAACTTCAGCAAGAAATTTATCTACCCGCCCTTGCTCGTCTCCTGACAAAAGTTGAACGACAACTCCCCTTTGTTGAAGGCTCTGCAAACTTTCTTTGACCCCTTCTCTGATTTCATCATTAAAGGCCAATGCGGCTCTAAATGCACCATTTATCCACAATCCATTTTGCATGCCCTCTAAATCACTAGGAGGAGACTCTAATCGCAACTCTTCAGGTCTCTGCATCAATCGACCAAAGGCAACTTCAAAATTTTGCCCCTGCACTTGGCACCGCCCCCAGAGTCCCCAGTGCAGTTTTTCTTCTTTTTCTAAAAATTTCGCTTCACTTTGTTCGCCGATCTCTTTATAAGTGCTCAGCGATACGGGATGAATAGAGCCTTGGCAGAGCCCCGACAAAATAGATTTCTCGATCGAGCTTAAGCCTTTGCCATACCACCTCTTTAATTTCTTTTGACTAAAGGTAAGCGTTCCCGTCTTGTCAAAGAAAATGCGGCGAACCCGCGCCAACTTCTCTAAAACCTCTTCGCTGCGTATCAAAAATCCCATCTCTCTAGCCTTCTTGAGGGCCAAGCCTAAGCTCAAGGGTCGTGCGAGAGCAAGGGCACATGGGCAACTTAATATGAACAAAACACCCACCTTTTCAAAGGCGACAGAAAGACTAGGCTCTGTGAAAAAAAAGCTCATTGCAATCACAAATAAACTGCCCGTAAAGTAGGGAACAATCTTTTCAGCGCTCTCTTTTTTAGATTGCATTTTTTGCAAATGATCCCACTGGTTACGCAATTTAGCCAAATCAGACTGCAGCCAATCTTCTTCACTCTGAACAACAACCTCTGCTTCAACAACTTGCAAACCCGCTTCTAAGTTTTCATCTAACTGACGCTTCAATAGTCGAGTTTCACCAGTAAGTAACTGAGGATCAAAAACACCTCGTTCACTTAACAACTTTCCTTTTACCGGAAGATATTCTCCGGGCCTCACTTTTAAAATCTCGCCACAGACCACCTTTTCGGGATTTATCCAAATCCAACCCTCTTCGTCTGTTTTCTTTTTGCGAATCTGTTGTGCAAATAAATTTTCAAACCAATTGGGATCAGGCAATAGGCGATGTTCAAAATGCTTAACTAGCCATCGGCCACTTAACAAAAAGAAAACAATCCCCGCCAAACCATCAAAAAAGCCTTCTTTCCCCTCAATCACTTGATAAACACTCAGAGAAAAATTGATGAGTATTCCTAAGCTAATCGGCAAATCCATATGCAAAACACCATGCTTCAGGCCCACCCAAGCCTTTTGATAAAAGGGGAATGCCCCGTAGGTCACCACAGGCAAATTGAGAATCAGCGAAGCATAGGCAAAATACGATTGCCACTCTAAAAGAATGCCCTGATAAAATCCAAGGTAATTGGCAATCGAAAAGATCATCACATTGGCAAATACTGCAGCTGATAATGCAATTCGTATCAACAAGCCTTCAGAGGTGCCCATTTTTACTGCAGCAGCAGAGCCTTTAAAGGCATAGCCAAATTTTGCCAACTGTTGAAGTATTTCAACGAGTTGTATTTTTTCAGCACTGTATTTGAGTCGAAGAGATCCTTCAGCAAAATGCAGTTCATAAAAAATAATGCCGTCGAATTGCAGCAATCGCTTTTCTATCAACCAGCTGCATGCAGAACAATGCATTTCGGCACTATAAAGGGTAACATCGTGTTCGCAACCCTCCCAATTTCCCATCTGTTTTAGATTGTCTTCTTGAGCCATTTCAGACAAATAATCTTTATAGCTTTGTGAGATGCTTGCCTTGGGAGGTTGGCTAGACTCTAAATCACACAGCTGGTAGTAAGTTTCTGAGTTTTCATTTTTTAGAATGAAAAAAACTTGCTCACAACCCTCACAACAAAAGTGATAATCCCCTTTTTGTACATGAGTATGTGTAATCGTTTGTTTGCAGTGATCGCACGAAATCGCTTCCACTAATGCGCCCAGATTTTAAACTCTTTTTGGGCCATACTTTCTGCACTTCGAACGGAAACTTGAATTTTATAGGGCCCTTGCGCTAAGACTAAACGGGGCGATTTAAAAACCCCACTCTCATCTTTTGTCAAAGCGACCTCTGCATCATAAGCGGGGTTGTCTGATCGATAAATTTGAGCGCTAACAGAATCTACGCCCTCGGCGAATTGAATCGACAAAGCATTCTCAGAATAAGTCAGCTTTGCTTCGGGATAATTTTTTGCAAACTCTTTTTTTGCATCAATTTCTTTTTGGTATTCAACCCCTTTTTGATAGTAGTCTTCGGTAACTAAATCACTCTGAGTCGATGTTGCAAGGTATACGAATACCGCATTTACACCTATTACAACAAACCAAAAGACACTCAATCCCAATTTCCAATAATTTTTAGACTGGTTCTTCGTCTTTTCCACTTTTACCTCACCTGCGTTACATTCACCAAAAGGGCATTCAATTCGTATTAATTTGCATAAGGCCCCAACAGCATGGTCTTGAATTTATGAATTCTCGAGCCATTAGTCACTACGAGATCTATTTCTTTTTTCCCTCTTGTAAAAGCATTTTTGGGAGCCTCAATGACCAAAGAGTATTTCTGCAATTCACCAGGTCTTAACTTTAATGTTTGCCCCGATAAGCTGTGACCTAATCCCTCGGGAATTTTTAGTTGATACTCTTGCTCTTCAATCGTCTTATTTCTCAGACTAAACGAGTAGATATTAATGACAGAATCTCCCTGCACCAAGTAGGGCTGAGACCCTTTGCGAGTAATTTCCGTTTGTTCAAAATTTCTCGTCATCATTAAAAACCCAAATATCGTCCACAATACAAGAATCAATGAACTATAAACAAAAAAACGAGGTTTTAACAATTTGACAGCAGCTTTTTTGATTACCGATTCTTCTGAAGTATAGCGAATCAGACCTTTGGGTTTCTTCCAAGTATCCATAATCGAATCACAAGCATCCATGCACTTGCTACAGCCAATACACTCTAGCTGGGGCCCCTGACGAATATCAATTCCCGTGGGGCAAACTTTGATGCACTGTTTGCAATCCACACAATCTCCAAAGGCAGATGCTGCATCTTTTTTTGCTCGACCCCGAGGCTCACCGCGCTCGTAATCATAAGTCACTTGCCAAGTGCGACTGTCGGTAAGAACACTTTGAAATCGCGCATAAGGGCAAACTAACACGCATGCCTGCTCTTTAAAGTGGGCAAAAATCCAATAAAAAAGTGCGGTATCAAGCAGTACGAAAGTAAAAGCCGTCAAATGATTGCTCGGGCTGCTCGTAACCCAATGGAGCACTTGATTGACGCCAACAAAATAGGCGAGGAAGGTATTGCCTATCAAAAAAGAGAACGAAAAGAACAATGCGTGCTTGAGAATTTTTCTCCAGAGCCAATCCGCTGAAAATCCCTTCTCATCCCTTTGCTTTCTTTTATAGGCTTTTCCTTCAATCAACCGTTCAATAGGTTCAAAGATATATTGTAGAAAAACCGTTTGCGGACACGCCCAGCCACACCATATCCGACCAAGCAAAGCGGTTACTGCAAAAACTAAAAAAATGATCGAAACGATCATTGGCCAAAAGAGAACGACGTCTGATGGGTAAAAAAGATTACCCACCAAAATCATTCGACGTTCAAAAATATCAAGTTGAAAAATGGGATATCCCTTATAAGAGATAAAAGGCAACCCCAAATAAAACAAGACCAAGATCCAAGCTGTAATTTTTCGCTTATTGTAAAAGGGGCCCTTAGACTCAGAAGGATATAGCTTTATTCTTTTTCCTTCTTCGCCCATCGTTCCCGGTTTTGACGATAAATTTTGCTCAAGCATCTCGGGGGATCTTGTCGTTTTATTTAGGGGAGCTTCCATTATTCAACCATTTCACCTTGAGGTTCTTTGCCGGGAACATTCGTATTTCTTAGAGTCTCTAAATAAGCGACCAAAGAAACGATGTTTTTATTTCCCAGTTCTTTTTTCCAAGAAGGCATGGCACCATTATTCGCACCATTAGTGACTGTGTTATAAATTTCCTCAGTCAAGCCTCCGTTAATCCAGTATGCATCCGTTAGATTAGGTCCCACGCCGCCAGAAGCATTAGCCATATGACAGGCTGCGCACTTAGCGGCAAAAAGACTTTTACCCCGGTTGATCAGACCCTTGTCTTTAATCAAACCCGCTACCTCTGTCGCACCGACAGCATCCCACTGTACCGTATCTTCAGGGGTATTGGCAATGATGTCTAATTCTAACTTTTTACCTGACCACACAAGGTGATCTGGGTTACCAGAATAGGTTTCTAATGTGTTCTCATAGGTAAAATAATAACCCATGTATAAGAACGCGAAGGCGATGGTTCCATAGAACATATACAGCCACCATTTAGGCATCGGATTATCGTACTCTTGAATGCCGTCATAGTTATGATCCAGCAAACTATCGATTTCTTCTTTGTCGAGGTTTTTCATTTTGAGTTCTCCAAAATTTTCTCATCAGTAAGAGCGAATTCGCTGAAGTCGCTGTAGAATTTTTTGCTTCCCTTACGCCATGTCCATAGAATCACTCCTATGGACAGGGTAAAGAAGATAACCAGACTTAACATGGGAAAGAAAGTGAGACCTGCGTTTTCCATTACTTGTCGTATCATCTCATCTCTCCTTATTTAATGTCTGTTCCCAAACGTTGTAAATAGGCAATCAATGCTACGATTTCTTTGTCTTGCATTCCTTTTACACCTTGAGCAGCTAAATCATCAGAGATGATTTTTGCTTGAGCCTTCGCTGTCTCAACAGCGCCTTTGTACTCTTCTTTGGTATAGGGAACTCCAAGACGTTGCATCGCTTTGACTTTGCGATCTGTGAAATCATAATTGAGATCATTATCGAGCAACCATGTATATGTAGGCATAATTGATCCGGGTGATGTTGCCCGTGGATCTTCAAGGTGACGTACATGCCATAAGTTTGAGTATTTACCCCCTACGCGATGTAAGTCTGGACCCGTGCGTTTAGATCCCCATTGAAAGGGAAAATCATAAACAAATTCACCGGGTTTAGAGTATTCACCATAGCGTTCAACTTCATCTCTAAAGGGGCGAACCATTTGCGAGTGACAGTTATAACACCCTTCGCGAATATAAATGTCTCTTCCCTCAAGTTCGAGTGGAGTGTAAGGCTTAACTGATGATAAAGTGGGAACGTTCGACTCAATCAAAAAGGTAGGAACGATTTCGATAATTCCACCAATGGTCACCAATACAAAAGCGAGCAGCGCAAACCAAAAGGGCTTTCCTTCGAGAATGCTGTGCCAGTATTTAACGGGGCCATGGCTCACTTCTTGACGGTTGCTAACCACTTGTACTTCTGCATCGACAACTTTTCCTTTAGAAGCTGTGCGAATCAAGTTATAAGACATCAAAATTGTGCCTGTTAAGTAAAGGGCACCGCCCAAAGCGCGAATCCAATACATAGGAACAATTTTGGTGACCGTCTCGATGAAGTTGGGATAAGTTAACAGACCTTCAGCATTAAATTCTTTCCACATCAAGCCTTGGGTAATTCCCGCAAACCACATAGAAACGACATAGAGCACAATCCCAATTGTGGCAGTCCAAAAATGAATTTCTGCTAATTTGCTTGAATGCAATTTGGTATTCCAAAGTTTAGGTACCAACCAGTAGAGCATACCAAAAACCATGAAACCCACCCAACCAAGGGCACCTGAATGAACGTGACCCACGGTCCAGTCGGTGTAGTGAGAAAGCGAGTTTACCGATTTGATTGACATCAAGGGGCCTTCAAAAGTCGACATCCCATAAAAAGTTACTGCACTCACAAAAAACTTGAGTACCACATCGGTACGCAACTTGTGCCAAGCTCCACGCAAGGTCAACAATCCATTAAGCATCCCCCCCCAAGAAGGAGCGAGTAGCATTACTGAAAAAACCATTCCCAAAGACTGAGCCCAATCAGGTAAAGCGGTATAGTGTAAATGGTGAGGACCCGCCCAGATGTATAAGAAAATCAATCCCCAAAAGTGAATAATCGAAATTCGGTAAGAATATACGGGACGCTCAGCCGCCTTAGGAACAAAGTAATACATCAACCCTAAGAAAGGCGTCGTCAAGAAAAAACCCACTGCATTGTGGCCATACCACCATTGAACCAATGCATCTTGCACCCCAGCATACATTGAGTAACTCTTAAAAAGATGCACGGGCATCTCAAGAGAGTTTACAATGTGCAGCATCGCAATCGTAACGAGGGTGGCAATTTGAAACCAAAGAGCAACATAGATATGCTTTTCACGACGTTTATAAATCGTGCCAAAAAAGTTCACTGCGAAGACAACCCAAACCAAGGTAATCGCAATATCGATAGGCCATTCTAACTCGGCGTACTCTTTACCTGTGGTGATACCCAAAGGCAAAGTAAGAGCCGCACTGACGATAATCGCCTGCCATCCCCAAAAGTGGATATTTGACAAGAGATCGCTAAAGATGCGAGCCTTAAGCAACCGTTGAGTGGAGTAATACACACCGGTAAAGATGGCATTGCCCGCAAAGGCAAAGATCACCGCATTGGTGTGCAATGGACGAAGGCGTCCAAAAGTGAGCCACGAAGTACCAAAGTTCAGTCGCCATTCTGCCAGTTGTAGGGCGATAATTACCCCGACTAACATACCGACGACACCCCAGACCACCGTGGCGATCAGAAACTTCTTCGTTATCTGGTCATTATATTTGATGGTTTCCATTTTTGTCCCTTATTCGGATTTAGTTGAATTTTCAAATGTTGAGTCCAAAACCGCTTTCCAGCGGTCTTCTTCGAGATGTTTATATTGTCCGGTTCGAATCGACCAAATACAGGCTGCAAGACCTGCAGTTGCCATTAAAACCGAAACGGGAATTAAGAAATACAGAACGCTCATTATTAGTTTTGTTGTATCGCCCGCTGAACTTCAGCAGGCAATTCTTTAGGGAATAGAATTTTGGCATCTTCATGGGCTTGGCGAGATCCAAAGACCATAGCCACAGGGGTTCCAAAGAGAACCACCAGAATCAAGATGGCGATTTCTATCCTTTCTCTTAGTGTAAACATAAGGCTCCTCTAGGTTGTTGTTGTGTTAGTGACATTGGGGGGTCGCGGCGAACCAGACCATCCAAATTTTTTGTGCAGACAAAACGCAAAAAAGCAAGGCTACCAATTTGGGTAACCAGCCCTTGAGATCAAAAAGATGGCGTATAGGTTTAAATGCCAACACTGCGAAAAAAGGCAAAGTGGCAACGCCAAAGCTAAACATCGAAAAAGCGCTGGTGAAGGGTTTACCCAACCACAGCGAATACCCCAGTGCCGCTACTGTTGTGGGGCAGGGCAGTAAGCTGGCCAACAAGCCCGCAGGAAACAGTGCTGAAGCCCGGCCATTAAGCAAATATTTATTGTAGAGTTTGCGAGGGAAAAAGCGACCCAGAAATTTTTCGACAGAATGGCCGCCCCTATAAAAAGACCAAGCCGCATAGATGTAAAATGCAGCGAGGAGGGTTCCTGTCACTTTTTTAGCTTCAGGGGGAAAGATCATCTCTTGCCCTTGAAAGAAGAGCCCCAAGGCAAAGCCAAGAAGGGTATAACCGAGCACTCTGCCAATGTGGTAATAGTAAGGAGCCCAAGGAGAGCTATTTTTTTGAAGTGCAATATGAATCGGACCGCACATTCCCGCACAATGAGTAAAGGAACTACCGAGTCCAAGAGTTATGGCAAGCCATAAGGATTCCATGTATGTCACCTACCGGATTAATTTTGACAAAAATTAAGCAAAGGCGGTGCCATTATTTCAATAATTGTTTTTGATGCCATTTTGCCCCCTTTCTTGCCAAAACGCTGAACCGAATTAGCCACCCTGACACAATAGCATGCCATTGTGTCAAAATGTTAACACAAAAAAAGACCCCTGTCTCGCTTTTTTTCCCCACATTCCTTCGACAAGATCATGCGAGATTAATACGCAAGACGTTAATTCTTCGAATCTTACCTATGACTCCACGTTATCCACCCCCAATATATAGTATTCAAAATAAATCAATACACAATATCTATTGCATTTTTTTCATATTCCCCTTCAAATCTCCATGAAAATTTGGCCGTCAATCTGACAATCTGACAGGAATTCAAGTTCTCTCTTTATTGGCCCAAAAATAGCTCTAGCTTTTTGCCTGAAGTGGCAGAACGACCCTACGATAGAGGAGGAAACATGTCTGAGACCCCCGCTGAAACCAGCCCAAGCTCATCTCTCTTTCAAGATGTATTTAGTCAACTTCCTGCAAAGGTGGCTAAGAGAAATGGAGATCAAGTTCCCTTCGATCCTGAAAAAATTCAAAAGGCCATGCTCAGTGCGGGGCGCGCTACCAGCGAATACAGTAGTACTGAGGCAATGATTCTCTGCAGCCAAGTTCTCAAAGTGATCGAATACCGCTTTGAGGGTCGCATACCTGATGTCGAAGAAATTCAAGATATCGTTGAGCAAGTTCTCATCTCTGCCAACCATCTCAAAACCGCCCGTGCTTACATCATCTACAGAGAGCAACACCGCCAGCTTCGCAAAGATCTTAAATCGATGGTTGATGTAGAAAGTTCTATCAACGAATACCTCAACAAGATCGACTGGCGGGTCAACGCCAATGCCAACCAGGGCTACAGTTTAGGAGGGCTTATCCTCAACGTTTCAGGCAAAGTGATCGCCAATTATTGGCTCAATCACGTCTATAGCCCTGAAATCGGAGAGGCTCACCGCAAAGGCGACATTCACATTCACGATCTCGATATGCTCTCGGGATATTGCGCTGGCTGGTCGCTACGCACCCTCTTAAGAGAAGGTTTCAATGGAGTGCCCGGAAAAACAGAAGCCCTTCCTCCTAAGCACTTTAGTTCGGCCATTGGACAAATTGTCAATTTCTTGGGCACACTGCAAAATGAATGGGCTGGAGCTCAGGCCTTCTCGTCTTTTGACACTTATATGGCCGCCTTCGTTCGACGGGATAACTTGAGCTATGCCGAAGTCAAGCAAGGCATCCAAGAGTTGATCTACAACCTGAATGTCCCTTCTCGTTGGGGCACCCAAACCCCCTTCACCAATTTAACTTTCGACTGGACTTGTCCAGACGACTTGAAAGGGGAATACCCCGAAATTGGCGGCAAGGTCATGGAGTTTACCTACGGCGAACTTCAACACGAAATGGACATGCTCAACCAAGCCTATATCGAAATCATGATGGAAGGCGACGCCAAAGGACGAGTATTTACTTTTCCCATTCCCACTTATAACGTCACTCCTGAATTTGACTGGGAACATCCCAACGTCGAATTGCTTTTCGAAATGACCGCCAAATACGGTCTGCCCTACTTTCAAAACTTTCTTAATTCTGAACTCAAACCCAACATGATTCGTTCAATGTGTTGCCGATTGCAACTCGATCTCAGAGAACTTCTCAAAAGAGGAAATGGGCTTTTTGGCTCTGCTGAGCAGACTGGTTCTCTGGGCGTAGTCACCCTCAACCTCGCTCGTCTTGGCTACACTCATCAGGGCAATAAAAAATCTCTGCTTGATCACCTCGACCAATTGATCGAAATTGCCGCCACTTCTTTAGAAGTCAAACGCAAAGTCATTCAACGCCACATCGACAATGGGCTCTTTCCCTACACCAAACGCTATCTTGGCACCTTGCGCAATCACTTTAGCACCATTGGCATCAACGGAATGAACGAACTCATTCGCAACTTTTCAATGGACGAATGGGATATCACCTCAGAAAAAGGGAAAAAGCTCGCCGAAGAAGTTCTCGATTCTATTCGCACTAAAATGATTGAATTGCAAGAGCGCACCGGCAACCTTTACAATCTCGAAGCCACTCCCGCAGAGGGCACCACTTATCGCTTTGCCAAAGAAGACAAAAAACGCTTCCCTTTAATTTTGCAAGCGGGAACTTCACAACGGCCCTATTACACCAATTCTTCTCAGCTCCCGGTCGGTTACACGGATGATCCCTTCACCGCCCTTGACCATCAAGAGTCTCTGCAAAAAAAATACACCGGAGGAACCGTTCTTCACCTTTATATGGGAGAAGCGGTTTCATCAACTGAGATGGCGAAAGATTTAGTGCACAAGGCCCTCGCTCAATATCGAGTGCCCTACCTGACTTTAACCCCCACGTTCAGTATTTGTCCTCATCACGGTTATTTATCAGGAGCACACGAATACTGCCCTAAATGCGACGAAGAATTACTCGCCGCCAAACACATGCTTTACTCTGGAGGAGATTAAGATGGAAGAAGAAATCTTATTTGTCGAAGAACGCACCCCCTGTGAAATCTGGACCCGCGTGATGGGCTATCACCGCCCCGTCAAATCCTTTAATACGGGTAAAAAAGGCGAATATGAAGAGCGTCTCTTCTTTTGCGAACCCTCTAAGGAGTTTCTTTGCTCAAGATAGGCGGCGTTCAACGTTTTAGCACTTTAGACTACCCTGGCAAAATGAGCGCCGTGCTCTTTTTGCAGGGGTGTCAATGGGCTTGTGAGTTTTGCCACAACGTTCATCTTCAACCCATTCAGTCAGCGGGAATCATTGACTTCGAAAGCGTCTTACCTTGGTTAGAAACCCGCAAAGGCAAGCTTGACGCCGTGGTTTTTAGCGGTGGAGAACCTCTTTTGCAAAGCAATCTCCCTCTGGCCATAGAAAAGACCCGTTTACTCGGGTTTAAAATTGGTCTACACACCTCGGGCTCTCTCCCCAAGAGACTCGCTGAAGTTTTGCCCCTAACAGACTGGGTGGGTTTTGACTTCAAGCATTTGCCCCACAAAATGCCCGGTTTGGTTCACAGTCCCGATGCAGGTGAGCGCACAGCACAAGCCCTCTCTCTTTTGGCGACTCATCAAAAACCCTTTGAGATACGCACAACGGTGCATTCTAAGTGGCACAACCAAGAAGATTTAATTGAAATGGCCGGAATTTTGGGCAATGTAGGGATCAAAGAATGGATTCTACAAACCTGCCGCCCCGAAGGCTGCCCTACTCCTATTCAAAAAGAAGCCCCTCAAGTCATGTATCCCGAACTAAAAGCTGAAGCCGCTAAGCGCGGAGTCTCTGTCGTTTTTAGATCCGCATAGGTTTTGATCGCGCTCACTAAAGTCCCTTCTCACCCACTCTCTTATCGATAAATCCTTGTTTTTTGTTGGATTGCGTTTACAAAATTATTACCTATGGTGGGTTGTCTTTACCCGACTTAAAGGGTAATATTTTTAGCACATGATGAATAGCCAAGAGATCTCTCAAAAAAATAGATCCTTGGGATTGTGGACCCGTCTTCGGCGGGGAAGGTGAAGCGAACTTGAAAACACTCTATAAAGGCATGGGCGGAACACTTGTTCCTTTAATGCACCACTCTGGAGATCTTTTCGCCATAGGGTTGGGAGGGCTTATCCAGATTTGCCTACTCGGTGACCCAACCTCACACAGAGAGTTCGTTTTATTTGTTTTAATCAACCTCTTTCTCGCCAGCCCTGTTTTTAAGAAAATGGGAGTCTACAACACTTGGCGGGGGGGCAAGCTTCTTAAAGAAATCAACGCTACAGT
>JBNKYI010000021.1:7465-14441 GCA_050300815.1 Fibrobacterales bacterium | reverse complement strand
ATTCCCTTCAGGGTCTAATATTGGGGTTAAACTGGTTTGTACCCAAATTGAACCTCCCGAACGGGTTTTATTTATCGATTCGTAAACTTGCTCTACTGTGCCAACAGCATCAACACTTTTCAATATCCCCTGTTTTTCGTACCACTCTAAGGTGGGCTCGGTCTCACGGCGATATTCTGCCAAACGAGTGCGAATCGCCTCTTCGTTGTCGTCAGAGCGACCTCGCGCCAGCATGCGTTCAACGACAATGTCTTCATTTTTGATATCGAGGTGCAATACGGTATCAATTTGATATTTTTTTTCTTCAAACAACCACTTGCGTTGGGCATCTGAACGAGGAAAGCCATCGAGAATCATTGATTTTTCCCAGTCGTGCAAATTGAGGCGTTGCTCAATCACTTCGAGAACCAACGAGTCGGGAACCAGTTGACCCGCCGCTAGGTATTCTTTCATTTTGCGACCATAAGTTGTTGAGTTCTTAATCAACCAGCGAAAAATATCGCCTGCACCAATCAACGTTGTACCAAACTCGTCAACGAGCTTAGCCGCTTGAGTGCCTTTGCCGCACCCTTGTATTCCCATTAAAATGATTTTTTGATCCATTATTAATCTTCTCTAAGTAATTGTAAATCCATCGTTGTGTTGCAAAAATAAAAAAGACCACCCAAAGGTGGTCTTAAATTGGCAGAATTTCTGCGTTCAAAGCTATCTAAACAGCGCAGGGATTCCCATCGCCATGACGACAGAAACAATCAAACCGATCAACGCCTTGCCCATATCTGTTCCGATATAGCGAAGAGCAACCGCTTTTGACTCATGGCGAAGTTTGAGAACCATGGCGATTTCACGACCGGCGAGAATCCCCAAGAAAACCCAAGTCGTCGACATAGGGATCTTAGAAACTTCTTTGAAAATGTAGAGAACTAGAGCGTAAGTAAAGTCAATAATCGTCGCGGCGCGAATATCTGCCGTGTTCGTTTTATTTGTCACAATGCGTTGAATCTTGCCGCCTTTGCGGTAATAGATAAAGGCCATTATTCCCAACATGATCAACAGGGTGCCAAAAAGATCAGAGAGGCTCAACTTGCGAGGCATGTATACGTAAATATTTGCGAGATCCTGAATCAACCACTGGGCCCACAAAAACGCGGTCGAAAGAGCCTGCATTACCGCCCAATATTTGCGCTGTTTATCCTTAGGTGGGTGATCCAAAAATTTCTTTTCTAGAGCGGCTGTCGCAAAATAAACCAATCCAAAAGAAGCCGCAAAAGCCACTAAATACCCAAGAATGGATTTAATCACCATCGCATTGAGATTTTTAGGGGCAAAGAAAGTCAGAACGAGAAAGGTCGTTGAAACTGGCAAACCCAGACGAGTCATTAACAACAACGCAACGGGAGGAAGTACATACATCCAAGTAATTGTCGTTTCGGGGATCTTGCTAAGGCGTCCGAAAGAGACATCACCGCTGCCTTGGTAAAAACCGATCACAATGATCAGAGCCAAAATACCTGCGGTAAACGCCCAAAGTTGCCACCAAGGTCTTTTCGCATTCGAACTTAAAAAGGTTCCAAGCGTTTGAATCGAATCGTTGGCGATAATAGAATAGGCGGCTAAAATAAAGCCTAAATAGGGAAGTATTTGTTCCATGGGTTTCCTTGTGGTTTTCCTTATGGTTTTGCTAACCTTTGAGTCTTATTTAAAAAAGCTGTGTTTGATTTATGTTAGGATTGTTATGAATTTCATCTCTAATCTAAGGGATAGAAAGAAAATCGGAATTTTGGGGGGCGCCTTTGACCCTATTCATCTCGATCACCTAAAAATGTCTCAAGTTACTCTCGCTTGCAAATTCTGCCAAGAGGTTTGGTGGATTCCCTCTCCTGATTTGCGCTGGGACAAGCAAACTTTTTTTGCAGCCTCAGACCGGCTCGAAATGCTGCGGCGAGTCGTAGAAAATGAACCTCACATGAAGGTCATTGACTTAGAAATCCGTCAAGGAGTGTATCGAGGAGCTTACGAACTTCTCAAGCAACTCTCATCGCTCTATCCCGATTTTGATTTTCTCTGGATCATGGGAGCAGACTCTTACTCTTCGATTCCTCAGTGGAGAGACCCTGTTCACTATGACGGAAGCAACCCAAACGGCATATTCTTACTGAGAGAGTACGATCTCATCTGTTGCCCTCGGCGGGGATTCGAAACTCCCGACCCCCAAATTCATGAGAGCCTATATGGAAAACACCTGTATATTCCCTCTCCTTTACAGATTAAAGCCTTTGAACTCAGCGATAGCAGTTCGACCCAAGTGCGTATAGACTTGCAACTCAAAGGGCGCAGTCATTCTATTCCTAAGGCGGCGATGGCTTACCTAAAAGAAAAAGGATTGAGTTAATCAGGTGAGACGCTGATTTTTAATGTGTAAATCGGGAAAATTCTCAAGGGCGATTTTGAGCGGTTTGATTTTGTTTTTTTCGCTGTCAAAAATCAAATGGATGACCGGGCGCTCTAAGTTTTCCAGATTCGAATCAGAAACAATTCCCGTATAACCCAAATAGCGATCTTTCACATTGGCCGCAACGATAATTCGACTGCCAACAGGATAAATGGGAATCATCGAAACCAGACGATCTACAATCGCTCGATTGAGGCGAGAGCGGCTTGCCTTCACCAATATCTTAATCACTTCGAGGGGCGAAGGCGCAGGCACTCCGGGCTTAGGGTTAGAAAGTCGAATATACGCCTCAGCAACTGAAGCAATTTCAGCATAGCGGTGAATGAGCTTATTATCGTGAGAAACACCGGCATTTGCCAAAGGCGCCCGGTGTTGACCATAAAGCTGGCGCGGATAACCCGTTCCGTCTTGGCACTCGTGGTGTTGATAGGCCACATGGGCGCTAATAAGCGGTAACTTGGGATTTTCTCGCAGAATTTTAAACCCAAATTCAGGGTGAGATTTCAACAATTGATATTCGTTATAACTGACCCGCCCTATGCGATTCACCAATTCTTCAGGCATCACCAAATAACCCGTATCCATTAGCAAGCAACCCATGGCTAACTCTTCCATCTCATGGGCCTTAAAACCAAATTTACGCGCAATCATCACTGCCGTCACGGTGGTGTCTACTGCATTTTGATAAACGTAATGGCTTCGAGAGCGAATGGCTGAAATGTTGATCAACATCGAGTTGCTCTCCATGATGTCTGAAATCATGCTAAGCGCCGAACTCTGCACCTTTCCCAATGAAAGAATGTCTTTAAACCTCGACGTGTCATTCATCGATCGGCGGATATCATCAATCGTCATGGTATTCGCCTTGAGTTCGCGGCGCAGTTGGTTAGCATCTTGAAAGAGCTTATTCGTCGCTAGATTGAGCACTTGCTCTGACACCAATTCATCAAAATTGACCTCATCTTCGAGATCTTCGTCGATGACCCAATAAATCTCTTGCCCGATTTCGGGCAGTTTCTTTAAAACTTCAGGGGTAATCTGGTAGCCTTTGGCCAGCAGGAGCTCCCCATTTGGTCTAAAGATAGAGCGAGCGATAATGTGCTCAGTGGTAAGTTCTTCAAGACTGACTTGATACAAAAGAACCTCTGGTGTTTGGTCGATTGAGCCTTTGGGTCATCAAAATGCTCCGTAAGGATTCAATCCATTTTCCCAAATATCCCAAGGGATTGCAATGGGATTTATCCCTTCTTTAAGGTCGATTTCACACCTGTAGAGTCTATTTCAACCAACAATCCTTTGTATTTCACTTCGTTGGGGGCATTTAAAAAAAGCAGGCCCGGGCCGTAAAAGCCCCCATTGAGCCGAAGACGATTTGAGGGGCCCTCATCCCAGAGACTTCGATATTTTTCTGGTTTTTCAAGAGTGAGGCGCCCCGTTTGCTGAGGTCGAAGTTTTTTAGAAAGTTCAAGAGCCACGTGCCCAAAGGTAAAGCGAGGATTCACTTCGCAGGGATAAAAGGCCCAGCAATTCTCACCCAGTGAAACTCCCATAAAATCAATTCCCATCGCTTCGGCTTCTCTGGTTGGCCACTCAGAAATTTTATTGAGAAAATGCTCAGCGAGTCTTTGCCATCGAGTGAACTTATGGCCCGGCGCTTTGTGATGTAAAAACTGTAAAAGTGACGGCGAAAGGCCTTGATCGGGGCGGCCGAGCAGACTTCCCTGCCAGGCCCCCAAGTCGTCGGTAAAGAATTGAGAGAAGCCCTTAAACTTCCACTTGCCTTGTTCGTTTTTTCGATAGAGCAAACTAAAGTCAAAACACTTATCAACCCAAGGCTCTAAAGTGCCCTGGGCGGTGTGTTTTTCGACGAAGGAGGGACATAGCAAGTCTGCAGTCTGCCAGCGCTGATGCCCTCTTCCCGAGGTGCTTTGATCGGGTTTAAAAAACCAATGTGAGTTCGCCAAAGTCGAATCTCGTTTTTCTCTTTCTAAACGCTCTATCAGCGCCTCCCTCTCTTCAGGCCAGCGATAGCGCTGAGGGGCTATGAGCGCGAGGTCGTCATCTCCTTCTGTCAATAGGGGAATCTGAGCCGATTTTGCATAAAGTTCTAACGGCGATTCTGCTGCACTTGCAGGTGGGTGAGCCATCTGCCCTACCCAAGGGGCTATAAATCGGTAAGCCAGCGGACTCCAGCCCCAGGGCCTGAAACGGCGCAGTTTGCGCTCATTTAATTCGCCGCTCATTTCGCGCACATCAATAACTTGGCCGCGAGCCAAATGAAGTCGCCGCAGATAAAGCAGGTGCTCTTCAGAAGGAGGTCGCCGACAAATCAAAACATCGTCTGCAGAACCCAAAGTAAACAAAGCCGCTTCAAGATCTGCACTGATTTCATCGAGTTTTTTAGGGCACTGAAAGTGAGGATTTTGCTCAAACTCACAGGTGGGGTTAAACCAATAAAGATCGGGGCTTTTTCCCTTAGAAAATGCAAACGATTCTAACTTATCGATGAAATCTGTGGGTAACCCCGCTCGCAAGCGAGCCTCGCGGTCAAAGCTCGAACCCTTGGCCCGCGCCGGTGAAAGCGTCTGAGGCAAATGATGTAAATACGACTTCCAAAGTTCTTCTCCTCGGCTCCAACGAATCAACCACTTCAGGCCGTGCGCCACATGACCAATTTCTTCATCGTAAACCACCTGCATCAGTTCTTTCGATTTCACATCTCCCAACTGACCAAATTGTTCGAGATAAACTTTGCTAAAGTCGAGGTTACACTGCTCGAAGGTCAAACTCATTCCCGCGACAAACTGCTCGGGGTTTTTGACTGTACTCAGCGTTTTCCAAAAAAAATCATTTACTCCGACCTCTCCAAATTCGAGTCCGAGATCGGCCATGCGCTCTAAATAAAGTCGCAGATGTTTTTGTTCTTCGGTCATTGTAAAGGCAATGCCCTGGCGAAATTCAGCAGGCGCCTCGTCAAAGCGCAAAAGCAAAAGAGCCATCAACTCTAACGCCAACAACTCGTGATTAGCTAAAAAATGAAAGACGAGAGCCCGAGAGCGCTCTTGTTCAAGCTCGATCAACGAAGGAAAAGCGCTGCGCGGCTTGTTAGAATCGAGAGCCAAGAAAGCAGGCCGACCCGGACGGGTCGGCAGTTTTTTACTGTCGTATAGAGGGCGATTATCTGTAAAGTTTATAGGAATAATGAGCTTTGCAGAAAGGTCTTCTCCCCTTAAGATCGTCTCGGCATACTCCCTGATTTCCAGATTCAGTTCTCCAAGACGAGCAAGGCGTGAGCCACTTTGTCTTTAGGATTTAAAATGACGTAATTGTGCTCGTGCCACTCATACTCCGCATCGTCCATCAAATCTCGAACTCTAAAACGGCTTCCCCATTCCATCCCCAAATCGGGGAGGTTAAGACGCAAAGCGCCCTGCTGAGAATTTTCAAAATCGAGGTTAACGACAAAGATCACGGTATTGTTCGAAAGAGGATCTTTTTTAGAATAAACTAGAATTTGATCGTTAGAACTCTCGTGAAAACGAAGATTGTTGTATTCGTGACATGCGGGGTTTTTGCTTTTGATCTGATTGACCAAGGCAACAAAATCCTTGATATTACCCGGAGCATCCCAGTCTCTAACCTTAAACTGATATTTCTCTGAATCGAGCAATTCTTCTTTGCCTTCGCGAGGTTCATTTTCACAAAGCTCATAACCGCTATAAAGGCCCGTTAAACTCGAAAGCGTCGCCGCCATAAAGTAACGCACCATAAAGGCCTCGCGGGGAGCGTGATGCAACATCGGCGGATGAATATCAGGGGTTGTTGGAAAGAGAATTCCCCTCATGTATTCTTCAGCGCCCGATTGAGTTAACTCCGTAAAATACTCTTCTATTTCGGCTTTGTGATTGCGCCAAGTGAAATAAGTATAGGATTGGTCAAAACCGGCTTTGGCCAACCGGTGCATCATTTTAGGACGAGTAAAGGCCTCGGCGAGAAAAACGATCTCGGGCCGTTGCGATTTAATATCGGCGATACACCATTCCCAAAACAAAAAGGGTTTGGTGTGCGGATTATCAATTCGAAAAATGGTAAACCCTTTATCGGCCCAATAAAGGAGCATATCGCGAATATCTGCCCAAAGCGCCCTGAAGTTTTCGTTAAAATAATCGTAGGGATAGATATCTTCGTATTTCTTAGGTGGATTCTCAGCAAACTTGATCGAACCGTCAGCTTCGTGAAAAAAGAATTCGGGATTCGTATCTACATGAGGATGATCAGGGCTGCAATTCAAAGCCACGTCTAGGGCCATTTGCAACCCTCTCTTTTTACATTCACCCATGAACGCATCAAATTCTTCTTCGGTGCCAAGTTGAGGTTCGAGGCTGTAATGCCCTCCCTCATCAGAGCCAATGGCATAAGGGCAACCGGGATCTTCTGGACCCGCTTTAAGGGTATTATTGGGGCCTTTGCGATTGGTCTTGCCAATGGGATGTATTGGAGTCAGATAAAGGGTGTCAAAACCCA
>JBNKYI010000021.1:0-7455 GCA_050300815.1 Fibrobacterales bacterium | reverse complement strand
TGCAATCTTTCCAAGTCGCGCTGGCCTTGGGGGCGTTTCCTTGTGAACGGGGAAACATCTCGTACCAAGTGGAATAACGGGCGTATTCGGGGTCGACTCTCACTTCAAAAATGCCGGGATACTGTGCGGGCTTGTCTTTAGGCTCAATCGTCCAAGCTTCTATCGTGAACTCATAATAACCCAGATCTTTCACCTTAAAAAACCCACCCCACTGATCGTTGTCAATCAGCTGCATCGGGCTTCGGCTCCACTTTTTCTCTCCCTTTTTGCGATAAAGCAAAGCGGCGCTAAACTTTTCGTGACCGTGTCTAAAAAGATCGACCGTAACGTCAACGGTATCTCCGGGCTCTCGCTTAACGGGATATTGCCCCGCATTGACCACGGGCTGAATGTTTTCCATGACAAAATTATTCGGAACAATTTTTTTGAGATCCATAGAGGCTCCAATAAGGGGGATTTCTATTTCCTCTTCGCATTAAAACGTTCGAGGGTGTGTTGATAAAATTCAAGGGTTTGGTGAGCAATCGCCTTCCAGCTAAAAACCGCTTCTACCCGGCGGCGAGCGGTGATTCCCATTTGCTTGCCCAATTCGGGATTGTCGAGAATGACATTGATTTTATCTGCCAAGTCTCTGTGAAAGACGCGAGGCTCAACAGGTTCAAAGTTCGATTTAGACACCGCCTTAAAAGGCACCAAAAAACCCGTATTCTCGTTGACGATAATTTCGGGAATGCCGCCAACTGCTGAGCCAACCACTGGTGTTCCACAGGCCATGGCCTCTAGATTGATGATCCCAAAGGGTTCATAGAGCGAAGGGCAGACAAAAACACGGGCCATGCCGTATAAGATTTTAAGCTTATCGTGGGGCAACATCTGCGAGATCCAATGCACCCCACTGCGATGCGCCTGTAACTCGGCCAAAAGCTCTTTGCATTCTCTTTCAATTTCTGGCGTGTCGGGCGCACCGGCACAAAGCACTATCTGAACGTCGGGATTGATGTGAACGGCGGCTTGTAAAAGATGGGCGATGCCTTTTTGACGAGTCACGCGACCCACAAATAAGACAAAGGGTTTTTGGGGATCAATCCCCAAGCTTTGCAAAAACTCAGGGTCTTCTGTGGGGGTGTAAAATTCGGGATCAATCCCGTTGTAAATCACGCGAACAATATCGGGATCTACCCCATAGGCCTCAATAACGTCTTTTTTCATGTCTTGAGAAACCGCGATAATGCCATCGGCATTTTGATAAGCCGTCTGTTCGATCCAGCAAGAGAGATGATAGCCGTTACCCAATTGCTCGACCTTCCAAGGGCGATGAGGTTCGAGACTGTGAGTGGTGAGCACAAGGGGCACTTGATTTAAGGTTTTAACCCAGACTCCCGCCATATGGGTATACCAAGTATGGCAATGCACGAGGTTCATCCCCCCAGTTAAGCCTGCCATTGTCAGGTTTTTATCTAAGGTTTTAAACAAACCGAGGTAAGGCGAGCTTCCAAAGACCTGCGCATCGAGATGATCGACCACGCCCCTGACCTTAAGATGCTCTTGCTCTTGACGTTGCTCACCAAAACAATGAACTTCGACAGGAGTGAGTTGAGAAAGTTCACGGCTAAGATTATCGATGTGCACCCCGGCACCGCCGTAAATATGAGGAGGGAATTCGTTGGTCAGCAAAGAGACTTTCATGAAGATGAGGGGCCCTTAAAAGATTTGAAAATCAAGTTATTATTTAGTTAAACCCCCCGAATTTCCATAGGAAAATTACGAGGGATGTATTTGTGACATTTGTGACAAGACTTTATTGCAGAGAATCCACGAATTTCTCAATACAAGCCTTGTGGTGTGGAAAGTTAATCAAGAAATGCCTTTAGACGAAGAATCCATCGAATCCCTAAAGCAAGAATTGCAAAAAGTACGTGCAGAAAAAGAAAATCTGCAACAGCGAGTCGACTTGATGATGGGCGCCCATAATCTGGAGTTTCTCTCTCCTGAAGATCTCAATATCGAATCTCTCGAAAAACGCCTGATGGGGTTTATCTCTTCTTTGGCCTCTCAAGAAGAGGGCAAAGATCTCAATCAGATCATTGTCGATGAGATCCGCCGCTCCTTTCTCGCCGACCGGGTCGTGCTCATGGTCGCCGGTTCTGAACTCGAACAAGGTTATGTAGTAACCCATCAGGCCTGTGCTCCTGGGCATCGCGGAGTTCAACTCCCCTATTACAACTCGATGAAAGAGGGCCCCAGAGAATACAATGAGTTTTTAGCCAGTGTCAAATCTACCGAAGGAGTTAAATCTATCTCTTGGCCTCGCCCTCACAATCTTTTTGATCAATTCGAAATCAGTCGGGCCTGCGCCCAACAAATCATCAATCCCAACACCGGCATTTTGCTCGTGGCGATGCAATGGGTAAAGCCCGGCCCTTTACCCAGCCCTCTCGAACAACAACTGTTTAACGAAATGATGCGTTTTGCGGGATTAGTTTTTGGCCAGACACAGCTTATTCAAAATCTGAGTGACCTCGAAGAACAATATTCTTCACTCATCGAATCGATGCCTTCGGCTTTAATCGGAGTTGATTTTTTGGGCAATGTCACTCTGTGGAATTCTCGGGCGGAATCTTTTTTCAAAATGTCTGCCGAAGAAATGCTCGGCAAAAACCTCGGCGAAAAAATCCCCCTACTCAATCCCGTTTGCATGAGAATCATGGAAGCCTTTGCCTCTAACGAAGAAATTGTATTCAACCCCATGCGCACCATTGATCGCTCAGGGCAAGAGCGGCACCTGCGTCCGCATCTATTTAGCATGGTCGGCGCCGAACGGGGCGAGGTCGGTATTCGCATTGACGATGTCACCGAAGAGACCCGTTTGCAAAGACAGCTTCTCGCCAATCTAAAAACCGAGGTTTTTGGTCAAATCTCTTGGGGAATGGCAAGGAATTTTAGCAAACTGGTCGGAAGCCTCGCCGGAACCGTCGCCTTGATGAAAAAGCGCTGGAAAACAGAAGAACACCCCCCTATGGATCACGATGACCTTAGAGATATTGAAGGGATGGCTCACCGCGCCACCAATCTCGCCACCAAACTTCTTGAGTTGAGTCAACCTCGCACCGAAGCCCTCGACGTCATTGATTTGGTTGCTGTGACGCGCTCTGTGGTCGACTTAGCCGAAAACTCTTTTGACTCTCGCATCGAATTCATCGTCAACCTTCCCTACTCATCAATCTTGATAAGAGCCGTTGCCAACCGCCTTGAAACGGCTTTGCTCAACGTCTTAATGAACGCCCGCGACGCCTTGCCCCAAGGCGGCGTGCTTTCTGTGCAGCTCAGCGAAATCAGCGAAGAAGAACCCAAAGTGATTCTCTCTGTCACTGACAATGGCGAGGGGATGAGCGAAGAGACTCTAAACCGGGCGGGATTTCCGATGTTTACCACTAAAGAACGCGGACAAGGCTTAGGATTGGCCTTTGTCGAGCAAACCTGTAAAAACCTCGGTGGACGCATGCAAATCGAAAGTCAATTAGGCTTGGGCACTCGCGTTAATCTCGAATTGCCCGTTATCGAAATTTCGCGAAGTGCAAAAGATGCACAAGAAAACCAAAGAAATCAAAGTCTCTTGATCGTCGAAGATGATGATGCCATACGTCATTTAGTGGAGCGCATTTTGCGCAATCTCAAACTTGAATTTTCTTCGGCCGAAGACGGGCTTGAAGCCACAAAGCTCATTCATCAAAACAAAAACTGCGGGCTGGTCATTCTCGACTTAGACATGCCGGGGCTCAGCGGCCCAGATACCTTTCGACTGATTCGGCAACTCAACCCCAATCAAAAGTTTTTGCTAACCACTGTTGAACCCAACCGCGCAGAATACCAAAAGTGGAAATCCTTAGGGCAGGTTCACTTGATCGGCAAGCCCTTTTCGGTGGAGTCTTTCGAAAGCGAAGTGGATTATCTGATGGAGGATTAGATGGCAATGGTTGAGAATTGAGAATGCGAAATGCCTGATGGGTGTTTTGGGTAGAAGGTAAAAGGGAGGGGTTTTGGAAGAAACCAAGGATAAATATTCGTTTAAAATTTTAAATGCAGATCCGTCTGCTGAAGATTTAAGTGAGAATAAAGTTCACACTTATTTAGCAGAGCAAATTATTGATGTGGTCAAGCGTGATGATTGTCCGAGTTTGATTTCTCTAGAGGGGGAATGGGGCTCGGGCAAATCGAGTGTGGTTGAGTTGATTAAGGCGCAAACTAATGCAAGTCGTTTATTTAATGTCATTCATATAAATTCGTGGAATGCACGTGGTGTAGCACTGAGACGACGCTTTCTTAAAGATCTTTTTGAACAAACTGTTTTGCAAAAGGGTGAATTTTCTAAAAGATTTGTTGAGTCTTTAAGTAAACCCTATTCGGTGATTAAAACAAAATCACAATGGTCAGCTTTTAGTATAGCTATGTGGGTAGCTATTGGGTTCTTCACGGTGGGATTGTCATTTATTGAGACAGAAGGTTACCTCTTTGGTATTGATTTAATAAAAATCGGTACGTTTTTAACCTTTTTACCTTTGTGTGTTTTGCTTTGTGGAATGGGGTGGAAGGGACTCAAAGAGCTTTCTTTTTTGGGACAACCAGAGCAGATCACAGAAACAATTAATTTAAATGAGTCAGATGAAGATTTAGAAGAATCCTATGAAAAAATCACAAATAAAATTATTGGAAAAGTCTTAGTAGTCGTAGATGATTTAGATCGGTTAGAGCCTGAGGAATTTAAAGAAGTATGGGCTGACCTTAAGTTGTTCACTGAGAGTAATATTTCATCTGACAAGGTTGTTTTTCTTGTGCCTTTTGATAAGAATAAAATTCTTTTGAAAAGAAATAATGAGCAAAGAAAAGAGGATGAAGTTGATGGATTCATTGAAAAGAATTTTTCAATTCAATTTAATTTGCCACCAATGATTCATGTGGGGTGGAGAGAGTTTCTTAAAAGGCAGGTTGATGTTGCTTTTGATGGTTGGGTTGAAAAAGAAAAAATAAAAAGTTTACTGTGTGGACTGTTTTTAAATGGAATCTCAAAGGATGAAGAAATTGCGCCAACATATAGGCAGGTTAAGCTAGTAATTAATAAACTGGGAATAACCTATTCAAATCATTTCAGTGTGTTAAATGATGACATCACATTGGAAGCAATTGTTGCTTTTTCTTACCTAACATCTTTTAAAAAAGAAACGGCTAAGAGTTTTAGAATTAATTTCCTTAAATACAAACCTATCTTTAGGTATGAAGTGTATGAAGGCTTGCCTGGTGGTTTTAAAGATTTAATTGCAGATCTTTTTGGGTTGTTTTTAAATGTTAGTGTAAAAGATTCAGTCTCATATTTACTTAGAAATGACTTCGGTTTTATTTTTCAAATAAGCAACAAATCAGAACCAAATAAAAAAATAATTGACTTCTACTATTCATGCGGAAAAGAAAAATGGTTTTGGCAAGAAGTAAATGTAAAAGTCGATGACATACAATCAATAGATGTACTTACTAAAATTTCTCAAAGTTTAAAAGAAATTGTCGATAGAAAAGAACTTAATGACTTATACAATCGCTTAATTCCTAAGCTTAAATCTGACAATACTGAGTTCAATTTTTCTTTACCAGATGAATATGATTATAGTGATTTATTGTCGTTTGTATTTGATGTATTAGAGGATAGATCTCTTGGAATTAAGTTAAGTAATAAGCTTCTAAAAGGATTTGAAGAAAAAATTAATTTGAGCAATGAAATTCAGTTTAATAGTTGTGTGAAAATTTTGAAATCATCATTCGAAAATGTTATTAATCATATAGATGTAGATGATCTTCAACCCTTAGAATGGGACTCAGATATCTGGAAAAAATTTGTTGAACTATTCAAAAAAACGAGTCACGATATGTACGGGTTACATAAGTTGCTCAGATTAAGTGAACCTGTTTTGACGGAATTAAATAGCAAATATAGTTCTAATGATGCATCACTAATTCGTTTTATAAGAAATGGTGGAAGAGAAAGTTTTTCAGAATTAATTGATAATTATCGTATCCGCTTAAAAGTTGATAAGGAGAAAGAAATTATACGTGTCGTAAACACTTTTTGGCATTTAATTAATGAAATTATTTATGTAGCCACTTCCGAACCTAATACTATAAAAAGTTTAAAGCTTATAATCGATGATTTTAAAGGGAAGTCTAGTTTTGAAATGGAGCCTTTGCGTCAAGTAAATACAGAAACGTGTTATTTCTCAGCGATAGTATATCTTGATGAAATGTTTGTTCAAAAGTCAAATGTAAACACTATATATCCACAAGAGGTTTTTGACAAGTTTTGTGAATTTTGGAATAAGCCTTCAAATGAAAATGTTAGGAGCTTAAAAGCGATCGTATTAAACATAGGCGTCTTTAAACTCCCTGCTGTTTTTGACAACGAAGAAATAGCATTAGTTAAAGCCTTTTGGGAAGAAATAAAAGATGATGGAAGGTTCAAAGGTTACCACAAAGGCAATTGGTCAACCCAACCCTAGATTCCCGTCAGTCACCCCCGCGCAAGCGGGGACTGGAAATGACGAATGGCTCGTGAAAGCCAAATTCCACAAAGTCCAAAGCCGTGCGTGGGTCGTAGACTACAACGCAAATGCAGCTCATCAAAAGAGAATGTTAAGAGGTATAGCAACTAAAGTCGAATAGGACAGTTCGAGACCCACAACAAAGCCCTCTGCGGCGCTTGAGCAGAATCGCTTTTACCCCCTTTTGTCGATTAAGAAAAGGGGGCCGCTGTCGGCCGGCGCCGACGATGGTATGTTTAAAAAAAAGAAGGATTAAAATTTACAGTATTCAGTGCGTGGAGCGCAGACTACAACGCAAACGCAACTCATCAATAAAGAATATCAAGAGGTGTAGCAACTAAAGTCGAATAGGACAGCTTGAGACCTAAAATCAAACATTCGCAAAATCATTCAAACGTCTTGAATCTAAAACCCTAATGATCGTTATCGTATTTTCAGACAACCGGTATATGATCCTAAAATGACCTTCAATTAATTCACGATATTTTGAAATACCTTCATCCCACAATTCAGGGACTATGCGACCTCTATTTGAGAGTTCCTTCAGTGATTCAATTCGTGAGATGATAGATTCATAAACTTTTTCACTTGCTTTGTCGCTTAAATTTGAATTGTCATAAAATTCAATGATAGCATCTAGGTCCTCAACAGATTTGGGGCTAAAAAGAATCTTATTTGCCATGCAATTTTTTGTTTCTTGTTTTCAAAGCTGAAAGAGAAATAGGTTGGTCTTGACTGATGGATTCTTCACCCTCTAGGACCATCTTCATTAGATTGATTTTTCGCACAAGGGCTTCATAACTTGCAATGTCAGACATTATCCCAATGGGCTTCCCATTTTGGGTGATGATTTTTGGACGTTTGCTAGCAGCGG
>JBNKYI010000020.1:0-14725 GCA_050300815.1 Fibrobacterales bacterium | reverse complement strand
TCCTCCAAAAATATTTCCTGATGTTTCTCGACCCTATATCATTGTATGATCAGCAAGTGTCACATTTCATTCGTTAATTGAATATGAGAAATATTACCTAAACGAATGCGGACTCCATGTCACTTTCTTCATTTTTTGTTGTGAATTTTCAATTATTTTAATAAATATTAGTGAACAATTTTTGTCGTACGGAGCAGAGATGAATAAAATATCCAAGGTAAACGTAAGTATATCAATACTGTTAAGTCTTTTGTTTAATGCTTGTTTGAGCCAAACGGAAGAAACGGTTGAAAATGTTAATGATTCAAAGAAGGAATCAGAAATATTACGTGGAGATTTTCCAGCGGGTATTCCAATAACAGCCTATTTACTTCGTAAAGGAGAAGTCATTCCTGAAGACTCGATATCATTGAGAACGGGTGATTTCATTGATTTAAATGATGAGGGGTCGGATGAATATGAAATTGTCGTCAAGGGAACTCAATGTGTGGGGTATGGCACAAATGGAGATAACTTGCAACTCAATTGGGGGAAGTGGATTGAGATTGCAGATGATAAAAGCGGTGAAAGTAAAGAATATCATTGGAAAAATCAACGATCCTTGAAATTTAAAGATCATCAAAAGTTATTGCTCCCTAGTACAGGTGTGTATGAAGTCTATTCTGATAAAGGTGAGAAAATACACGTTGATTGTGATCGGGATGAGGTGATTACTGAAAATGAAGAAAAGGTTGAAATCGTCAAATCAGGTGAGCCAAGTCGCTTTGGTGCGTCATGTGGCGGAAAGAGTTGGGATCATTGTTGGGACGCCAACGAGGTTAAAGATGAAATAATTATAGACTTGGGACGCTCAAAAATTCTTCCCAATTTTGGTGCAACACTACAAGGTGCTTATATTTTTGATGGTGCATTTCATTTTGAAACACCATCTTCTGCTGTCTACTTAGGTGAATATTCTCTAGGACAGTCTATTGAAGAGGGAATGGTGGAAATCGCCTTAAATTTTAAAAACCCTGAATATGACAAATATCCTCAAGTTGTCTTAGGTGATGAAGGGAGGCGAATGACTCTATATCGCACAAAAACAGGTTTATCTTGGTTTAAAAATAATGATGATTTAATACAGAGACTTGATGCAAAAATTGATTTTGTCGAAGGTTTAGATGCTGTGATTCAATTAAAATGGGGATTGGTAGGTATGAGCATTACAGTTGATGGTAAGGTGATTGCTGAAAACACGCTAACGACCCCAGCTCAGAGATCTACTCGAGATTGGCCAGATGAAAATAAATGGTATTTAGGATTTTATGATTTTGGCACAGTACGAATAGAAGAAGAATTTGTTGTTCCTCAAACACTCAACGCCGCAGTGAGTTACGTTGCTGTAAAAATGGGTACAGATAACGATAGTCGTCATCCAACTGAGAACACTAAGTATTGTCCTGACAGCTTGCCCTTCATGCATTGTTATGATTATCAAAAAATGACATCGCAAGGAATGGTTGATCTAGGTGCGGATAAACAGACTGCTATTTTAAATGAAATTACGATTTTAGATTCAGGTTTGGCCTTTGAGAAAGAGGGCTCTAGCATTTATTTAGGTGATTATTTTCTTGGTTTGGAAAAAGCGGAAGGGACTATTCATCTTAACCTATTAATGAATAATCGTGTAAAGCTCCCTCAGGTAATATTAGGAGACGAGGGTCGTAGAATGACACTATACAGAACACCAGAAGGATTGTCATGGTTTAAAAACAATGACAACCTACTGCAACGTCTAGACTTGACTTACGAATTTGATAACAAAGAATATGAATTAGAACTTACTTGGGGGAGTGACGGTATGAGGTTGTTTGTTAATGGGGACATTATGGCCTCGAATTCATTCACCAGCCCTTATCAACGTTCTACAAGAAATTGGGCTAGTGAAAACAAAGAATATGTTGGTTTGTACGACTTCGGCACGGTAGCAGTCGAGCCCGAATTCAGGGAACTAGAACCTTTCTCGGGTTTGTTTAAATCTCTTTGGGTCAAGTAACAATTTCAAAAACTATTGATGGTTGTTTTTCATTTGAGTGGGCTTTGGCAAAATAATATTTAGTATGCATCCTTTAATTTTCCGTGTAAGGAAAAGCCCCTCAAATGGTTACTAATGTCGTAAAGTAGTTATATTTGCCCAGTGAAAATTATCCATTTGATCTATGACAACCCCGCTAATCCCTGGTTGGGTGGGGGGGGGGCGTATAGAGCTGAAATCATTAATAATAAACTCCGAGCTTTAGGGCATGAGGTTATTCAGGTGTCTGGTGGATATCCCGGTGCAAAGTCTAGTGAAGTACAGCTTTATACACCTAAATCGAAGTCTTACCTCGGCTCTAGAATTTTGTACAGCATTTTTGCAGCCTTTAAGGCATATCAGCAAAAGCCTGATTTCATAATAGATGATACATCTTGTTACAGCCCAACATTTTCCTTTTGCTTTAGGCTTCCAAAATTGGCTATCATGCACCATCTAAATGGTGATTCAGCAATTCAAAAGTTTCCTTTTTGGGGCAAGGGAATACAGTGGCTAGAAATTTTAAATTTGAAACGTTTTAAAAATTGGATTACAGTAAGTCCTTCGGGAGCGAAAGAGTTACTCAAAAGACAGTTTCCGAGGGAAGGGATTCATGTCCTTCCTGCTGGAATTGAAGTTATCAATGATAACGACATTCTTCCTTTTAATGAACGTAAATGCCAAATTCTAATCTTAGGTCGTATTGAAATTTTTAATAAGGGTCTAGACTTTGCTTTAGATATACTTTCAGCTATTCCTGAGCAGTGGGGAGTAAATATAGTCGTTGCTGGAGGAGGAAAAGACTCAGAGGAATTTGAAAAGTGCTCTAGAAACATAAGGGGAGTTCGATATTTAGGTCGGGTTTCAGAGATTGAAAAGCGTCAGTTACTTAAAGAGTCTAGGGTTCTACTTATGCCTTCTCGCTATGAAGGTTGGGGAATGGTTGCTACTGAAGCCATGGCGTGGGGTACTCCAGTATTAGCTTCTGATATTGATGGGCTGCGCGAAGCAATACAAAGTCCTCTGAATAGTCCGTTGCTCGCTTTTGGAAATTGCGAAGAATGGCTAGAAATGCTCAACAGAGTGCTATTTGACAAGGATATCTGGAGTTCTTACAGTTTAAGAGCAAGGTCTAGAGCAAAAGAATTAAATTGGGATAGCGTTGTTGAAAAACAGCTCAAATTAATGGAGGAAATTAGAGGTAAAAATGGCTCAATATGATTTCTTTAAAGCAAAGAAGATTACCTTATTGGGTAGATGGGCTCACCGAGTTTTTAACCAAAAAATTCAGGCTTATTTTGACGGATTAGGTACTCTTAGTAATCTCAAATTCTTAGAACTGGGTACGGGTAAAGGCTATATTGCCGACAGAATTATAGAATCTGGCGCTGAATATACTGGGTATGAGCCCTCCGAGTCTTTATACTTGCAGGGGAAAAATAAGGGATATAGATTACGGAAAAAATTTGCTCCGCCCTTAGATGAAAAAGACAATTGCATAGATGTAATTGTTCTGTCGCATGTGTTGGAACATCTCCCCAATTTATCTGATGCAACAGCGTTATTAATTGAGATAAAAAGAGTTTTGAAGCCCGAAGGAAGGGCATTAATTATTGTTCCTGATTTTGCGGATATGAAAGATTGGTTTTATGAGGGCGATTATACTCACCAGTTACCTCTCACATTTTTTAAACTCCGGCACATGCTTGAGGATGCCGGGTTATCTGTTGATGAGCAACGATTTATATGGGGGTCTTGGTCTTGGATGCCAGGATATTTTATCAACGTACTTGTCAAGATCGTCTATTTTTGTTTAGATCCGCTCATTAACCTAATTTATCCTAAATTCGGATTAATCTCTAAGCTCCGTACAACATTTGCTAGGTGTATTTGGGTGGAGGTTCGTAAAATTTGAGACCCATTTTAATGCTTTTTTTGAAAATTGCAGTCAGTTTATTTTTGTTGGGGTACAGTTTAAGAAAAATCAATTTAATTGGTGTTTGGAATGGCGTGTTTCATTGGGAATTCTTTGATTTATTTACGGGTACGCTGATTTCTTTTTTTATGGTTTACCTACAAGCCTTTCGCTGGAAAACCTTAATGGGGCAGAGTAACCCAACGCCTCTGTCGACTTACATTCGCTATACATGGATGGGATATTTTTTCAATCTTCTGATTCCGGTGAGTGTCGGAGGTGAGCTTGCTAAGGCTTGGAAAATGGGGGATGAGGTCAAAAATAAAGGGCGCTTGGTGGCAACCGTATTGCAGGCGAAAATCATGGGTCTACTCTCTTTGGTCACTATGGGAATTTTCTTCGGTTTTAAAGAGTTGCCTGAAGTGGCTAGACTGCCAATTATTTTCTTAGGAATCGCCTTATTTGTTTTTTCCACATTGCCCTTTTGGTGGCCTAAGGCGTATACACAAAAAATTTTTAAGTCTCGCTTTATCAATGTGCAAGCTTGGCTTAATGGCGAGGGTAAAAGTTTTAAAAATTACCTTTTGGGGTTTTTATTGTCATTTATGGTGCAAGGATTGGCGGGATTTGTTCATTGGTATTTTTTTCTTGGGGTGGGCTCTGAAATGACTCTAGCCGAAAACTTTGCCTTCTTTCCTTGGCTGCCCGTTTTAATGGTTTTGCCTATTACCCTAGGTGGGGTAGGGATTAAAGAAGTATATAGCTTAAATACAGTGGCTAAATTGTCAGGGGTAACAGAGTCCCAATGCATCGAAACCTCGTTAGCTTCTTATTTATTGGTTTTGCTTTTTGCGGGAGTCGGTTTTTTGGTTTATCTGCATTCTAAAAAAGCAACGAATCTTAAAAAGGAGCTTTAGAGCTTTTTTAAAAGAATTTCTAACTGTTTCATAGGCATTAAATCGCCTTTATTTTTCGCAATTTCAATTCCTTTGAGTGCAACTTCTTTGGCCTTTTCACTTTCGCTGTTGCCTATCAGGCATTTAACCAGTAGGGGATAAGCTGCGCTGTACTCGATGTTATTTTCCAGAACCTTTATGAGATGAGGAATGCCCTCATCCCATTTTTGCGTATCGCAAAATATTTTTCCCAAACCAAAATGTGCAATTTCATCATCGGGGTCCATATCCAAAACCTGATGGAAGATCTCAATTTTTCTTTCGCGCTCGGCCTGCAGTTTTCGATTTTGCTCTTCGATCGCCGATGCGGCCATTGTAATTTTAGGCCCCTCTTGTTGTTGCAATCTAAAGTAGAGGTCTTGGGCTTTTTGCTGTTCTTCTTCTGCTTTTTCGATCCAGCCTTTAAACATGTAGAGCCGAGAAAGATTGGTATGAGCCATCACCGAATGGGGCAAGCGTTGAGCAAACTGCTTGTTGAGGGCGATTGCTTTTTCAATTGAGCCTTGCTTTTCTTCAACCATGGCCAAGGCCTCATAGGCATCGCCATCCGTTTCATCCCATGCAATTGCTTCTTCTAAAGCGATTTTCGCCTCTTCCATTTGGTTGTTGTGGTAAAAGCTCAATCCCTTTTCATAGGCTTTTAGAGCTTGGGCTTTAACAAATGGAGAATCGACAAAGGGCAAAGAGTGAATTTTAGCGACGATACCTCCCGATTCTTGTGAGGTGAGAAGAACCGGAAAGGGTATTTTTTCGAGCAAGCTCTCATTGACTAAAGCAATGGCAAAGTGCGAAGAAGATAAGGGAATCTGAAAAGTCTCTAAAACGTGCCCTACTTTTTTTTCTTCAAACCACAATTCGTCAATCGAAGTGTTGCTTAATGGAGCCTTATCGAGAATCAAACCGACGCGGCGACGCGGAGCTCTCCCTCTTTCTCGAATGCGTGTCACGACTTCTTGCCCGGGGTAGCAGCCTTTATTCTCAGCCAAAAAATACGATCCAATATGCAGGTCATTAAAAAGAATTCCTTGCATTGCGGCAAAGGGGGGTAAGCCTCTTTCGAGATAGAGAACGCGAGACAGTTCTTCTTCATCTTTTAAGCTCAACGTATCGAGAGAAGAGAGAAAGGCAAAGGCCGAAGCGTCGCGAATAAGCCAAGCGGGCTCAACTCCCCAACGCAGAGATAGAGCTTGTTCTGAAAAATGAGGGTTATTTTGACAAAAATGAACCCCCTCGGGGCCTACGAGTAAAAGGGGAGAGTCAGAACTCTCCTTTATTTCGACTTCTTCGGCAAAGAGATAAAATTGCAATGCTTCTTTAAAGGCAAGCTCGTCTTTAGGAGTTAAGTAAATTTCAAAAGCGCTAGGGTCTTCTTGGGCACGACAAATAGCAAAGGGATAGCGAATCGCGCCTTTGCGGTCGAGCAAGGCCCCATACGAAAGTGTTTTTACCCCCAGTGAGCGAACGTCTTGGGTTATTAAGGCTTGCAAAAAGTCAGCTGCATCCACCCCGCACAGAATCATTTTTTTAAAGGGACGGAATTTTGTAAAAAGAACGTGACGGGAATGAGCTTGTTGGTAAGATGTCTTCAAATGGAAAAAGATTCTCCGCAGCCGCAGGTGTTTTGGGCATTGGGATTTGAAAATTTAAAACCTCGATCACTCAATCCTCCTGAATAATCAAGTACAGAGTCTTTGAGGTAAAGCGAGCTTTTGGGATCGATAAAAACCTTGAAACCCTCTTCTTCCTGCACGAGGTCCTTTTCTTTAACGGCGCCAAAATCGATGAGATAGCTCAATCCCGAACATCCCCCTCCTTTTACACCGAGGCGAAGTCCGATCTCTGGACCTTGCCCTTCAGAGAGCAGGCGTTTAATTTCTCGAACCGCTTTTTCTGTAAGAGTGACCACCTTTGACTGTGTTTCGGTATTCATAGAAATCTCCCAAGGGTTTCTGTCTGTCTTTATTTGATTATTAAACAATAATCTACTAAATTAGTAGACAATTCAAATCTTTACTTTCAACGAATTTGATTCGAGGTAGATATGTACGATCCTGCAATGGTTCAACCGATGCGCGACGAGGTGACTCGCGCTGGCTTTATCGAAGCTCCCACCGCCGCCGCCGTCGATGGAATATTCTCTGAAAAGCCCAAATCCGCGTTGTTTTTCATTAACTCTGTTTGCGGCTGTGCCGCTGGAACAGCTCGCCCTGGAGCGATTGCTGCCGCTGCTGCTGCAGTTAAACCTGAAAAGTTGGTCACGGCTTTTGCAGGCAATGACAAAGAGGGGGTGGATCGCATGCGTGAACTCTTTGTCGGATACCCGCCATCATCTCCTTGTTTTGCTCTCTTTCGCGAAAACAAATTGGTCTATATGATTGAGCGACACCAGATTGAAGGGCAGTCTGCAGAAACCATCGGAAAAATTTTGACTTCGGCCTTCAGTAAATTTTGTGGCGAAGAGGTTGATGAGAAGGCCAAAATTTACGATCCCTTGGCCGACTTGATTTTGAGCGCAGAAACAGCGAAAGCTCTTTACGACTCTGATGAGAAACCCGCTTTTCTCGATGTGAGAGAAGATTATGAAATTGCTGAAGGAGCTGTGGAAGGTGCGCAAAAGGTGACCAACGAATTGGCCTCTGAAATTCTCAGCACTTGGCCCAAAGACCGCCAAATTGTGGTTTATTGCCAACATGGTGTGCGTTCCCTGCAGGCAGTGCAATACCTGAGAGGGCAGGGCTTTGACAACGCTTGGTCTCTAGAAGGCGGTTATGCGGCTTGGGCAGCGCTGTAGTGTATCAAGTAAACAAAGACGAATTTCAAAAAGTAGGGGATTCTCGAAGCTTTCAAATAGAAGTTGAAGGTAGGCTTATGCCTGCCTTCGCTATTTTGACAGAGCAAGGCGTAAGAGCCTATCTCAATGTTTGTCCTCATGCCCGCGTGCCCCTTGATTACGATGACAATGACTTTTATCATCCCCGGTTTGAGCGAATTGTTTGCAAGACCCATGGTGCAACTTTTGAACCCGCCAGTGGAGAATGTGATTCGGGTCCTTGTTTTGGACAAATTCTCACCTCTTTAAAAATTGAAGACGAGGGGAGTCATTTCAAATTATATTACGCCCGTGAAATCCTTTAAAATCCCGTCTTTAAAATCTATTCCCTTTGATCGCGAGAAACCCGTGCTCAGTTTAATGCATGTCGCGGCTCTACTGTTGTGGTTTTCTTGCAAAATAGCCATTTACCTCTTGGTTCTTTACGCCATTCTCTTTTCAGTTGTAGTGACTTATGGCGCTTATCGAGGCTATGACTACTATCAGAGACGAATTGAAGATGTCAAGTTGTTAGCTACAGGGTCTCATCAGGGATCTAGATATATAGAGCAATTTAAACAGTGGCAACAAGCAAAAGAGCCTAACGAACGTTGCACTGAAATTCAACAAGACTGGATAGCCTTTGACTCAGTCTCTAGTTCTTTGAAAAAAACCATTTTATTTGTCGAAGATGCCGGATTCTACACCCATCCTGGTGTCGATCTTGAATCGATTGTCAATGCAATTGAAGTGAATAAACACAGGGGAAAGAAATCTTTTGGCGCTTCAACCCTGACCCAACAACTGGCCAAAAATTTATTTCTTGAAAATGAGAAAAGCTGGGAACGCAAGATCAAAGAGTTGGGATATACTTTTTTGCTTGAACGTTATTTGACGAAGGATCGCATCTTTGAACTCTATTTGAATACAGCCCAATTTGGTCCTTGTCAATTTGGCTGCGAGGCGGCCGCACAACACTTTTACAAGAAGAGCTGTCGAGATCTCAACTTGCAACAATCCATAGATTTGGCTTCGATTTTGGCTAATCCTAACAAATACGATCCTTCGAATTACAATTCAAAACTGTTGGCGGCCCGTAGGGCTTTGATTTATGAAAATCTTTATCTAACGGGATACCTCAAACGAGATACGCTAAGTGCAGACAGCACAAGCGGTGCAAGTGCTAGCAGTGAACTCGTCGCAGAATGAAGCAATTAAAAATTCGCGTTTCAAAAAATGGCGATGATTAATACTTTTAGAGTGATACTCTGCTGAGCTTTTATCGAATTCTCGCTATGCTCAAAAGGGGAGTAGCGTAACACGATGATGATTAAACGGGTAGATCAGATAGAAAAGGTAGAATAGGTAGCGTAGATAATGCGTGGGTGATTTCACTTGGGCAATTCACGTAGGTAATGCAATATGACAGATAAAACAGATTTAAATAGCGAATCTCAGAGTGAAGATTCGATAGAGCGAAATGCAGAGCATCCAGAAAACTTAGCATCTAAAAATCCCTCAACTTTAGCACCGATGAGTCCATTGAACTACACGCCTTCATCCTTCAGCGGAAACGGAAGTGAATTGTTTAAAATAGGAGCAACAAATCTCTTATTCACATTATTGACCTTGGGTGTTTATTGGTTTTGGGCTAGGGTCGAGATGCTTAGATATGTTTTGAGTCATCTCAAATTGAGTGATGAATACTTTAACTATCACGCCACGGGTCTCGAAAAATTCAAAGGCTTTGTCAAAGGCTTGATTTTACTTTCGCCTTTGTTTTTAATTCCTTGGGCGTTTAGTTTTTTTATGCCTGAGTCTAAAATGCTTATTCAAACCATTCAGCAAGTGGCGGTCTTTTTTGCCATTCTTTTTTTGCAGCCCGTTATCTCCTATGGCCGCTGGAGATTTGAAGCGAGTCGCATTTCGTGGAACAATGTTCGATTTCGCTATAACGGTTCTTTGAAAGAATTTTACAAGGTCTATTTTAAAAATTTCTTTTATTTGATCATCTCTTTTGGGATTTATGGCCCTTGGTTTTTTACTGAAACATTGACTTACCATATAGAGCATATCTCTCTAGGAGGAAAGCGTTTTAAATTTCACCTCAATGGAGGAGACGTTTTTAAGGTCTATTTAAAAACGATGGGCATTTATCTCTTAGGGGCAATCGCTGCAGCCATTGCGATGAAGATTCACGTTGCCTTAGCCATAACCATTGGCGTTGCCGTCTTTTTATTCTTACAAGTTTACCCTTCGGTATCGATGTTTAACCTGCTGGTCTTTAACACCACTTTAGAAGACAGTTTAATTCGCGGAAGGCTTAAATTACCCTTGGGAATGCAGATCTATGGGGCTTTTTTGATTTCATTACTGACCTTGGGATTAGCCTTGCCTTGGGTGTTGAGCTGGGCGCTCAATCAAGTGGCAAACTCTGTTGAAGTGTACACTGCAGTCACCTTTAAAGAAATGATTTCTAATCCTGATTATCAAGCCAGTGCTGAACTTGAGGCCTTAGGTGACGCCGCTTCGGCTCTCGATGGAATTGGCGATTTATTTTAAACAAACGAAGGATTTTATGGCTTTATTTTACGATGGATTAAGACCTGAACCTATTCAGGCCCATTTATCATTGGCTCCTTCAAAAGAGTTTATCCTTTCGTTTGCCACCAAAGAATATCGAATCGCTTATTGCAATGTTGCGCGAGCAGATTGGAGAGATGAGCTCTTATTGATTGAAATTCACCCCGATAAAAATCAGGGAGCTTTTCATTGGGAACTGCGGCTTTCGGGCAAAGAGGCTCACGATTTTTTATTGAAGTTTCACGAGCAAAGACCTATGGCAAGGGTCAAATCTTTTTTCAATTCGCGCCACTTACTTATTCTGACCTCTATCGTGATTATTTGTGCCATTGGTGTGTGGAAATCTTTTCACTATGCCGTGCCTCACATCGCCCAATTGGCCCCTGATGGCATCGATAAGGGATTGGGTGAGGGAATCGCCAAACAAATTGAAAAGCGATGGAGTGTTTGCACAGATCCTAGGGCTCAAGAAGTACTGCAAGAAATGTTAGACACGCTTACCGAAGGCGAAGACCTAAGGTATCCACCGCGAATTCGCTGGATTAGAGAAAAGCAAATTAATGCTTTTGCACTGCCCGGTGGAGAAATCTTTTTGCTCGACGGATTGGTACAAAAATCAGAGTCTCCCGAAGAAGTTTTAGGAGTACTTGCTCACGAGCTCGGTCATTCTGAAAAACGACACGGATTGCAACAATTGATTCGATCGATTGGAACCTTTGCCATGATCGATTTGTTTTTTGGCTTTGGGGTAGAAGGGGTAGAGCTTGTTGAAGATTGGGAAACCCTAGAAAACATAACCTCTGTTTTTTCTTTGATGTCTTATGGACGTGAAATGGAAGCGGATGCCGATCGCTATGGTGCTGAGTTGATGAAAAGGCACCTCATCGATCTAGGGGGAGTCGAAGATTTCTTTGATCAATTGGCTAAGGGAACCCTCATGCAAGATTCTGCTATCCTACAGGATTCAGCAATTGTCGACTCAGAGAATTCACAAATAGAAAAAATCTCAACGGTCGATGGGCGAGATTCACTGCAGAGTGTGGCGAGAGACACCACCGCAAATTCAATAGAACTCTCTCTTCCTGAGTGGCTGAGTACCCACCCCGCACCCGCCAGTCGCCGTGAGTTTTTTAAAGAAATGGGCGCGAGTTATCAAGCAAAAAAATACCACTGGAGTTTTGACTGGAAAGAGGTTAAAACCTTGTGCCCTTATCAAGCGCCTACAGATTCGTCAGCAACAGAGTTTAAGATTTCTTTTTAATGATCGATTTGCGGCCTTCGTTAGAAATCATCAACCAGCCTGCCAGTAAGAGCAAGCCACCTACCGGAGTGATGTATCCAATGGATTTTAAGGAGAGCAGGGCAAGAATATAAAGGCTTCCTGAAAAAAGAAATTCTCCTAACAAAATGAGGCGCAAACTTTTTCTAAAGCGGTGAGTTGGATGATGAGCCAATGCCAAAGCGAGAAGAACTGCCGCGTGAATAAGGTGATATTGCACCCCCACATGCCATATTCTCATTCCCTCCTCAGAAAGTCGAGAAGAGAGCCCGTGAGTGCCAAAGGCGCCAAGTATGACGGCTAAAAACCCGTTAATTCCCGCTAAAGTAATCCAATTCATTCATCCTCCTCATTCTTTCTACGCTTAATCAATGGTTAAGCTCTCTATACTGTACAAAATCAAATCCAAAGCTTCCATCTCTGGCATTAAATGTTCATCAATAGGGCTATCAAGGCGAATGTGAACACAATATTTACTCCAAAAAATGTGAGTAATCACCGTGACGTATTCGTGGTCACTGACCGTGGTTACGATATAGTCTAAGCCGTTGTCTGTTCGATCGGTAGCCGTTTCTTTTAAGGTGGCAGGAAATTCTCTGACCATGCTCTCATGCATTTCCATGATTTCATCAAAAATAATCGTCTTGCGGTTCATGGCTGAGGTCAATTCGATACGCCCCCGAGCTTGGGTGTTAAAGGCGACAATTGATCTAGGGGTATCTTCGACTCGCCAGCCGTGGGGAGATTTAAAGCAAAACCAACCGCAGGGGGAAACGTGCATTAGAAATTCTCCTCTAAGAAATCTTGCAAAATAATTGTAGCCGCTGCACTATCTAAACTTTTTTTGTCTTCTTGCTTTTTTTTAAGAGAGAAATGAGCGGTGGCCTCTTTGGCCCGAACTGTAGAGAAGGCTTCATCTTGAAATTTCACCTGAAGGTGAGTTGCCAGAGCGAGGGCTTCAGCAAATTTTTTAATGGGAATTTCTTTTTCGTGACGCCGACCATCAGGGTGAGAAGGCATCCCAAAAACCAGTAGTTCAGCCTTTTCTTTACGGGCGATTTGAGTCAGCTCTTTTAAGGGGTCGTCTTGGTTTGTATCAATGCCCTCGCGAGGAAATGCCATTTTTAAATCGCTGTCGGCCACAGCGACTCCGAGTCGTCGCTCGCCATAATCAACGCAGAGAATCTTCACTGAGCCCCCGCTTCATTTAACGGGGGATAATTTTTCAAAATGTAATCGCGAAATTGTCGACAAAGCTCGGCATATCCACCAGCATTATCGGCAATGCATTCTGACCCATGCACGACTCGAATATGCGCATCCACATCGAGTTCTTTATCAGATTGACGTTGAGGAACCCGGTTTCTCGCCTTTTCGATCAACTCTTTGGCCTCTTCGAGGGCCACACTTAATGGCGTGTTGCCATAATCTGCCAGATACTGGGGATTAAAGCCTTCTCCTGTGAGATGGCGTAGGGTTTCATCGTGGGTATACAAATTGCCACAAGACCAATAATGCTGAGTCAGTTCGGGACCAATATTCGAGTTGTCGGTCAAAAAACCATCTCGCTGTAAAAAGAAGGCTCGAGTTTGATAAACGGCCATATCCGCAAGAAGATAACCGTGATAGCTTGCCGAACTATCTCCTCCCAATAGATGGGGAATCGCCAAGAGGGGGCGAGGGCCTTCTATTCCCAAAATTTGCTTTTCCCAACAACGGGCCTTTGCCAAGATATGGTCTTCGTTCAATTCTTTTTCAGAAAGGGTGTAGAGTTCTCGCTCAAAGTAAGGCACCACAAGAATGCCCCGTTCTCTGAAATTAAAGAAGGGCTGTTTGTTGCGAACAGACGCGAAAATCAATTCTTCGGGAACCGCCTCGCCTTTTTGATTGCGAGCGTATAGCCACAGCCAATCGGCATCTTGAATGAGCGAATCGCAAAACATACTTTGAGTTTCAGCGTAGGCCATTGAAGTTGGCGGAAACTCTTGACTAAAGCAGGGGGCATTTTGGCGGATATTTGCAAAATGAGCGGCGTGCCCGCCTTCGTGAAAGAGTGTGGTTAGCCCATCCGCTCCCGAACCTACCTGATTAGGGGTCGCATTGCTGGTAAAATTGATTCGAGCCGGATTCCATTTGCCCTCGTCTAAAAAAGCGGGCTCAGGGCCGTGCATAAATCCATTTTCGTACTTTCCGGGGCGGTTGAGTAAATCGAGAGTGAGTTTTGCGCCTTGATAGCGTATCCCCAAGCGATGAAAGCTCTTGAGCCAGCGCTCCAAAGATTCAGCAAAAGGTAGATAAGCATCCATTGCACGGGTCGTATCTCCCGCCATAGAAAAACGAAAATTGTGAGCTTGTAGGGCTTCAGATCCCTTGATTCTTTCGAGCTCGGCCAAGGCTGCAAAATTTCGATCGCGAGTGGCCTCTTCGTAGGCATCTAAAATTCGAAACAACTCGTGGGCACTCATGCGCTCGTTTTTTAAAACCGTATAGTCGAAATAGTTGGAGTGACCTAAAGAGCGGGCAAAGGCATTTCTCGCTTTGATCAATTCAATAAATCCATTGCTGAGCACCCACTTTTCTAGAAATCGCAGAGCGTCTAGACTTGAACGCCGAATCCCTTCGTGAGGATTTGCGCTTATATTCTCAGCGAGCTGGCGCGTCGAGGCTTCTACTTTCTCGCCCTTTTCATTCGTGTAGTAAAGCTTTAGAGTTGCCCTTTTTTGAAAGAGTTGGGCCTCTAATTCGATCAGCTGACTTTGCAAGGCCAAGGATTCTGGGTTGTCAATCGAGTGACATTGAAAAAAACTCTGCCAACCCTTAAGCCCGACGAGTTCTTGAGGGTCTAGGGTTTGCGCTCTGACGTATTCATCTATCTTAGCCTTCCAAGAGGGGTCACTGATAAAAGACTTATAGGCTTTTTCTGCCTTTTCAAACTCAGCGGGATTGGATTCGATTCCCATATAAGTGGTCCAGAACAAATCTTCTTTGGCGCGGTGAACTCGCAGATAAGCTTCGTTGATTTCTTTATGCGAAAGCCAAAGATTTTCTTTTTCACTAATCCCCTGACCTCCAATATTGAAGCGATTTAGCATGATGCGGTCAATGCCCAATTCTTTAATAAAGAGCA
>JBNKYI010000019.1:0-14949 GCA_050300815.1 Fibrobacterales bacterium | reverse complement strand
CAAGAAATAATCAAAGGGTTCAATCCATTCTGAATTATTTAAGCCTTGCATAAATGCATCATTTGATTGATCCCAAATGCTCCAATCGTTATAGTGAATTCCAAAAACAGCTCCACCTTGATTGGGCACTTTTACAGATACCCTCAATCCCAAAGATCCTCTTTCTCAAGTTCATCCACTAAGCTTGGGGGCAATTCACGCGTTGTTTGCGTTATGATTTTGCGAACGTTTTCAATCTCGATGAGGGCCCCTTTGCGGTCACCCTCGAGCGATTTAAGCAAGGCGAGGTTAGCCCAAGCGGCGAGATCTCGGTCGCAAAATTCGGCGTTGACTTTTTGATAGCGCGCGCGATTTTCTTCATAAACCTTGCGGGCCTCTTCATGGTGGCCTGCTCGGCGCAAGAGATCGGCTTTCATCTGATGAAAGACGCGATTGCTTTTTTCTTCACTAAAGGGCTTGATCAAAGCAATGGCTTCATCAAACTTTTTTTGATCAAAGAGCATCCATCCGGCGGCATTGGCAAAAAGAGATTTAAAATAAGGGCTGCTTTGAGAGAGGTGCAAGAGAGTTTTTAAATAAGCCTGAGATTCGTCGCTCACAAACGGAATCCAAGTCGTCGCCTGATTGAGGTAGTAGGCATAAAGAGCATAAAATCCCGAAGCCTCGGCAAAAGAAAGGTCTTCCATTTGATTTGCCCCTGCGCGCAAATGGCGAATTCCCGAGAGAGAGTTTCCTTGGGCCTGTTCGATAAAGCCAATTTGTATTTGCAGAAGAGCTTGTCCGAAACGATCTTTGGCGAGAGAATCGCCAAAGGCGTCTTCTTTGGCGAGAGATTCGAGAAGCTTTTTCGCTCGACTTAAATCCGATTTTTTTCCCAGATCGTTGTAACGGGCCACCCATACGATGGCTTCAAATAAACGATTCCAACTCGGTGCAATTCCCCAGCGTTGCCATACCTCAATATCTTGCAAACTTTGAGTGTATTTTGCTTGGTCTGTCTTTAAGACAAGATCGCGGGTGAGAGAGTCGAGCTGGGGATTGTCGAAGGTAAAGGGTGGCTTTGCCTTTTCGTCGACAAATGCTGTAGCGTTTAGCGCGAATCCCCCCGACAATCCAAAAAGCAGAAAGCAAGAGCAGAACGTAAAAGATGAAAACCTCGATAAAATTCCAGAGGTTTTCGCATGGATAGAGCGGGGGTGGGCTCCGTTTTTCAGACAACTTTTTAATACATTGTAATATCTCACGAACCTAAGATAGCAAAGCGGATCGCTCTGAATTTCACAAGGAGAATTCTATTAAGTCTGCCCCTCAATTAACCGGTCTTTTTACCGACGAAATCTACCGCAACTTTGAAGATTACAAATCAGACTTAGACCTTTGCGACTGGTTTGAATTTAGACGAGACACCTTTGATCAGCAAGAATGGTCTGCGGCGCTGCGCTTTTTAGTTGAAAATAGCGGGGGCAAAACTCTGCTTTATACCGATCGCTTACAAAGAGACGGAGGGCAGCGCCCTGATGCAGAAGCCGCAGAGCGTTTGGGGGATTTTATCAGAGCGGCCGAAGAATTTAGAGTGGATTGGGTAGATGTTGAAATAGAAGAACCCGATCTTATGGTAGAGCTTTTAGAAAAAAAACTTCCCGCTCGCATTTTAGCCTCACACCATAATTTTGTCTCGGGGCACACCCTTGGCGAATTGACCTTTTATGCGGCCAAGGCCCACACCTTAGGGGCCCAAGGATTGAAATTGGCGTTGATGTTTCAGACCGATCGCGAAGAACAAGATCTTTATCAATTCATTGGCTCAGAGCCTCCGCTGCCTTTAATGGCGGCTTTTGGTATGGGAGAAAGGGGTAAAGCCTCGCGGGTTTTGGGGCCACTTTTGGGAGCCCCACTCACCTATGGCTTTGCGGGAAATCGACCCGCTGCTCCGGGGCAGTGGCCATTGGCTGAGCTTCGCAAGGCCCTCGATATGTTTTTAGATCAAGATCTCAATATGGAACAGTTGCTGAAGCTTTTATAGGGAATGTGAAATATGATGCATAGGGTGTTTGTTCAGGGCTTTCTTCAAATATTTAAGATGAAACGAGTTCCTAAAAGAGGCGCGTTGATGATGGCCCTTGCCCTTTTGCCAAGTGTCGTTCAGGCGGGATTTTACGGCCAAAATAAGGTGCAATATCTCAGCTCAGATTGGCGTCGATTGCAAACATCGCACTTTGATATTTATTTTAATCAAGAGGGCGACTCGGTGGCCCATTTTACAGCAGAACGGGTTGAAGGGATTTATCAAGACCTCAGCGGTAAATTAAACCACCACCTCTTTCGGCGCATTCCCATTTTGCTGCACAATTCCCCAAATCATTTTCAAGAAACCAATGTCATTCGCATTCCCTTGCCCGAAGCCGTCGGGGGATTTACAGAGATTTTTAAAAACCGCATTGTTTTGCCCTTTGCAGGAAACTGGCCTGAATTTGCCCACGTTTTGAAGCACGAAATGGTGCATGCGATGGTCTTTGATATGATGCGTGGGCCCGGTGGCGGAGCCATGAGCATTGTCCGTCGCTTATCGGGGGTGCCGCTTTGGTTTAGTGAAGGCTTAGCCGAATGGGCGAGTAGCCCTTGGAATATCGAATCTGAATTTTTCTTAATCGATGCCGTGACGAATGGGTATGTTCCGCTGCCCACAGGAGATATGCCCGGTTATCTCGCTTATCGGGGCGGTCAATCTTTTTTGAAATTCATAGCGGATAATTTTGGTGCGCAGGCGATTCCGCAAATTTTGGTGCGCATGGGTCAGGGCTTTCCCTTAGAAAATGCCTTTCTCAAAGTCACTCAAGTCTCTCTCGAAGAATGGGGAGAACTGTGGATTCGAGAATTGCGCAGGCTCTATTGGCCCGAGTTAGGCAAACGTCAATACGCCAAACGCATTTCAACTCCGATGATTGATCACAAAAAAGACAATTCATATCTCAATGCGACGCCCGCTCTCAGCCCTAACGGAAAATACTTGGCCTATGCTTCAGATGGCGGAAATTGGGAGGGGATCTTCATCAAAGATCTCGAAAAAGAAGAAAGCTGGCAAATTGTAAAGAACGGATTTGTCTCAGAGCACGAATCCCTTCACCTGCTCAGTTCGGGTTTTCATTTTAGCCCCGATTCTCGCCAATTGGTTTTCATTTCTCAGTCGCGGGGTCGAGATGTCTTTCACATTTACGATCTTGAATCTAAAAAGGTTGTGCTAGAAATACACACTCCCTATCACACGCTCAGGCACCCTGTCTTTAGCCCCGATGGCAAGAAACTAGCGGTGAGCGCCCAGAGTACAGAGGGGGCAGATATTGTGATTTACGATTTAGAATCTAAGACTTTAGAGGCCTTGACTCCCGATGGCTATTTTGAAGACCACCCCGCATTTTCTCCTGACGGCCAAAAGATCGCGTTTAGCACCGACCGCTTTCGAACTCCCGGCGATACCTTAAACCCCAACAAGCTCGATGTGGTGGTGATGGATATCGAGTCGAGGCAAATGACGCGTTTGACGCACTCGCGCTGGAATTCTCACTCGCCGGCGTTTGACTCGACCGGAAGGGGATTGTTTTTTATCAGTGACCGTACGGGTCTCAACAACCTTTGGTATTGTGAAATTTCTACAGGAGTGGCGACACCCGTTACCGATGTGCTTTCTTCAGTCGAATCCTTCTCTTATAACCCGCAAAAAGACCAATTGGCCTACAGCCTTTTTGAACGAGGAGGTTGGAATATCTTTTTGATGGACGACGCTCAGCAGTTGAGAACGGATTCGCCAGACTCTACTTATTTCTTAGAGTGGGCAAGGCACCCCGAGAGACCTTATTTTAGAAGTTTTGAAATCGGATTGCTGCAAAGTTATCAACAATATCAAAAAGATTCTCTCGCCAAAATCGAAGAAAATCTCGAAGAAGAAGAAGGTGAAGAGGCACATTTGCGGGCCATTGTTCAAAGAGATTCCCTTCGGTTGAAAGATTCGTTGGAGTATGTTCGCGAAGCCTACAGTGACACGGCGACAGAATTTATTTCAGATGAAGTGGTTCGAAAAGAGGGGCGTTATCTGGTGACTCCCTACGAACCCGATTGGAGTTTGGATCAAGCGACGGTTCTCGCTGGAGTGGCGGGGGGCGGTGGTGCTGGGGTCTCTTTTGGCGGTCAGGCGCTGGTGACTTTTTCAGATCTGACCGGAGACCAAGAGCTTCAATTTCAACTGCTGGCTTCGGGTTCATCTTTTGACGAGATAGATTTTTTTGGGGCCTATCGCTATCTCAAACACCAAATGGATTACGGATTCTATGGCTTTCACCAAGTGAGTTACCTCGGTGAAGAGGTGCAAGTGGATTCTTTGGGAAATTACCTCACGGGCGACGCTTGGGCGGATTCGATCTTTTTAGGTACGGTTCGCGAAATTTATAGCGATGAGCGGGGAAATCCCCTAGATACCTTTTATTATGAAGCCTGTTTGTTTGATGAGGCCGGACATATGAGCGACGCTCCTCTCAGTGAGGGGATTTGCCGTAAGAGAGAGTACTTCAAAGATCGTTCCTTTGGAACAGGGGTGCTGTTTAGCTTTCCGACGTCTCGTTTTTCTCGCTGGGAACTCGGCGTCGATTATCGGCGCATTGTGCGTAGCAAGTTTTATCAAAACACTCAGGGCGGGTTGAGTGATAACAAGGCGTTGGGGAGCAAAACGCTCGACTTTGTTCACAGCACCTTGCTATGGACCTTTGATAATAGCCGGTGGGGACTAGTGGGCCCTATGAGTGGAGGGCGCTATGGGTTTTCTTTTGAAACCCGAACCCCTCTCGACAACAATGAATCCTTTTGGGTCACTCAGGCGGATTTGCGTCATTACTTTTTGTTCTTTAGGCGCTTTGCCTTTGCCAACCGACTCAGCGGAGGGGCCTCAGGTTCTTTTGGCGGAGAATCTTCTTCACATCAATTTTTGTTGGGAGGAGATAGCCCTTTTACCTTTAACGGACACATCAACCGCGACGGCTTAGACGGCACTCTGCAAGGGCGCTATGCCGCCGATCTAGGAACGCCGCTGAGGGGCTTCAGGTATTATGACTTCACAGGTCGTTACAGCGCCTTGTGGAATTTCGAATTTCGCTTTCCCTTTATTTATCAGTTGGCGATGCAGTTGCCTATTCCCTTGCCGGCTCCGGTGGTTTTTACAGATATCGAAGGCGTTTTGTTTTCTGATCTCGGTGGGGCTTGGTCTTCAGGAAACCCTTGGGAGCAAATGGGGCAAGGATTTGGTTGGGGTTTGAGAGTCAATCTGGGTTACATCGTCTTTAGATATACTAAAAGCTGGACAAACCACTCAATGGCCAGATACCGCAGTGGATCGACGGATTATTGGTCTTTGGGCGCTCAGTTTTGAGTCGATGAAATCAGAGCCGCCCTAAAGATCGTAAATGTGTTCAATCAGATCGTCAATGATTTCGACCATGTCGAATCGCTCTTCTTTGATCGCTGAAATTTTTCGACAAATTAATTCAAGGTGCTTGCGGGGTTGAGTTTTAGTGATGCGCGGAAGCAGTTCTTTGATTTGTCGAATGTCTTTTTCGGGGCGATAACCCGCCATGAAATCCAGAAAATGGATCCAGTGAACGTCAAAGTCGACTTTTCCCCAAGCGTCGACCAGCAATGGGATGTGCTCGGTCAATAGGTGCTGAACCAAATCCCCTTTGAAGTTGAGATAGGTTTTTGCCGCCAAGTCAGAAACATCATTAGAGGCGTCGAAGAGGAGTTGATCAATTTCGCTGTTGAGCAGTTTGGCTTCTTGATCTCTAAAGGCCGCTTGATACATGATAGGAAAAACCGTGGCGAGCAATTGGGCGTTTTCGGCCTTGGTGAAATGCCCTAACCAAACCAGATCGCCTTCCATAGATTTGATTTGTTCTTCGCGGGCAAAGGGAATGAGTTTGGCGGGAACAGGCACCACTTCCATGTCGGGAACATCTCGAAGGCGTTCGAGCATGGCCCGTTTGTTTTCGTCTTCGTCAAATTCAAAGTCAGGGTTTTCTCTAATTTTATCGACGTCGTCACCCAATTCGGCTTTGAGAAATTCTTTGAGATTGGCGTGTTTGCGGTAATCACCTGTGACGGCGAGAAAACGCCTTTCACCGTCTTTGTCAAAGCTGACATAGGCGACAACCAACCCCATCAAATGATCGGGATTGCCTCTTAATAATTTTCCTCCGAGGGGCATTTGAGAACTCATCTTTTAATTTTTGTTTGTCAAAGGGACTAAACCCTTCGTGATTCTACCAAATAACTTATCTTTCGTCATATGCTGAATCAAGTTGAAGAACGAAAGAAGATGGCAAAACTAACAATCTCCTCGGCCTTGGGCATCTGTTTTTCAGAGAGACGCTTCGGCAAGCTCTCTAATTTATTCCTTTTCCTTTTTATTTTCGCCGGTTTGGCTTATTCGAGCCCCAATTTTTACGGGGGGCAGGGGCTTTTTAGAACCTGGTCGGGTAAGACTGTTGGCAACGGAAAATTTTCTATGGGCCTAGGTGGGCTCGTGGTCAACGATCCAGGGCAGATTTACAACAAGACATTTTTTAATATCAACGACACAGGCGATACCTTGTCGACGACTCAAATGCAAGATCTCTTAGAGCTGCACGCGAATTTGTTCATTGTGTTTGGGTTGAGCAATTACGCAGATATCGGTGTGGTTTTTCCCTTGTATCAAGATCGCGCGACTTATCTTGTCGAGCCCTCAAACAGCAACCTCAGCAAGGCAAATACCTTTGGGGTGGGCGACGTTAAGGTTTGGGGTAAACTTCAATATCCTCCCTATGAGCACAGCGGAATTTTTGAAATGGCTCTTTACGCCGCCGCGGGAATCCCCTCGGGAAGCTCGGATGCGGGTTTGATTCCCAAAGACAATGGTTATTACATCAGTGGGTCAGACTTTTCAATACAGCCTCATCAGACTGCCGATCAGATCACGGCTGAGGTGATGATGTTGTGGACTCTTGACTTGGGAGAATACGATCCTGAGTTTCCGCTGCGTTGGCATATCAACTACGGAATGAAAACATCGATGACTCGCGAGTATGAAAATGCCTTTTTATTTCGCACGGGTTTAGAACTTAATCCCAATGAATACTTTGGCCTCTTTGCCGAATTAACGGCCGACTCTCGATTCTCTCAGTTTGAAAACACTTATGAGCCGGCCAATGACCAAATGTATGTCACCCCCGGAATCATTTTAAAAACCCCCCAAGGTTTTACTTTTACGCTGGTCGCCGATTTTGGTGTGAGCAAAAGAGATGACTCTTATATTACCTCTAAAGCCAAGCGCGATGCGGATCTAACAGACGGAGTTGCGACAATTTACGAGGTGAATCCAGCTCATAAATTTGCTGTCGGCGGTGTTTTGGCGTGGACGGGTTATTTGACTCCCCAAGATTCTGACCACGATGGCATCGTTGATGACGAAGACGTTTGTCCTCAAAGCCCTGAAGATATGGATAAGTTTGAAGACGACGATGGTTGCCCTGAAGACGACAACGACCAAGATGGTATTCTCGATCACGAAGACAAATGCCCCAACAAAGCCGAAGACAAAGACAATTTTCAAGATGAAGATGGTTGCCCTGATCTCGATAATGATAAAGACGGCATTCCCGACACTAAAGACAATTGTATTGATATTCCCGAAGATCGCAACGGCTTTCAAGATGAAGACGGTTGCCCTGATGCAGGCGAAGATTCAGACAAAGACGGGGTCGTTGACATTTCAGACCGTTGCCCTGATGTTCCCGAAGACCTCGATACCTTTGAAGATTTTGACGGTTGCCCCGAAGAAGACAATGACAAAGACGGTTTTAAAGACGCCGACGATAAATGCCCTAACGCCGCAGAAACCGTTAACGGCTTTGAAGACGACGATGGTTGCCCCGATGTTAAACCCGTCGAGAAAAAACCGACGATTGAGAAAAAAGCGCGCATTGTTCTGCACGGTGTAAATTTCGCGACAGGTTCTTCTAAACTGACCGATGACTCTTTCTATAAGCTTGATGATGTAGTGGCTCAGTTAGTAGATAACCCCGAAGTTCACATTGAGATTCGCGGCTATACCGATGATCGTGGTAGCGCTAAAATTAACGAGAAACTCAGCCGTGAGAGAGCGCAATCGGTGGTCGACTATTTGGTCAGTCGAGGAATTAGCCCTGCTCGCTTAAGAGCTCGTGGTTATGGTCCGGCTAACCCCATTGCCTCTAATAGAACGGCCGAAGGCCGGGCTGAAAACCGCCGCATCGAAATGTACAGAACGCAATAATTCATGCAGTCGCAGTGGCATATTAGTCAGAATTTTGAAGACCTCCCTCGGGAGGTCTTCGTATTTGGATCAGAGCCTTACCTTAAAGCTTTGCAAGAGGCTTTTGGAGAAATTTGGATCGCCCGCTACCAACAGAGAAACAAAGAAGCGTGGTTTGCTTTTTATCTGCACAGACAAGGGCCCTTTCAACGGGCGGTGACTCCTCCACTAACGCCCTATTCTCCTATCGGTCAAACTCCAGATCGACAAATCCCTTGGCAGAGATTGTGGATGCTCCTCAAGGGCACTTACTCATTTAACAGTCACCAACTTCCTTTTTTATCTCAAGAGTTCCCCAAGGGTGAATTTCCTCAGAGATCGACATTGGTGTGGGATTTTGGCAAAGAAGATTGGGCGCCAGATAAGTCGACGCGGCGGCGCTTGCGCCAAGCTGAAGAGCTCGGCTTGAGGATTGAAGAAGGCGCAGAACTCGCGTTGTTGGCTGAGGCTTATCTCGCTTTGCTGACTCGCAAAAGTGTTAAACCTCCCTATGATGCTTTGCAAATGTCTCGCTTTTTAAAGCGACTTGAGGCAGAGGGGCTCTTGTTAACGCATACGGTTTATAGAGAAGATGTGGCGGTTTATTATTCGGCGATGGTTGTGGATGCAAAGGCGAAGGGGCTGTATGTTTTGTGCACCGCTCCGGCTGAGGGATTTGAAGATTATCCGTCGCATTATTTTTTAAATGCCCAGTTGCTTGAGCTTTGCAAAGAGAAGTACCAGTTTATTGATCATTGCGGGGCCGAAATACCGAGCATCGCTCATTTTAAATCCAAATTTTCAAATCGTCAGCTAGAATACCCCGGTCTGGAGTTTTGGAGTGGCCCTGTAAGTCATTTTTTATACGAGACATTGAGAAAAATAAAGATTTCACTAAAAAAAACTCCAGATAATTCATAAACTTATTGCAGCCTCATGATGAAACTATACCTCTTTTCTTCTCCCGAGCAAGATGCGATGAGCAGGCCCGTTCAGGCTTTGCTCAAGTCTTATTGCCGCAATTTCGGAATCCATTGGGTCGATGAGATCGAAGAGGCGAATGGAGTGATCTTTTACGGTCAATCCTTTAGAATTAACAAGCCTTCTATCTTTGTGCCCTGTGTTCTTCACCATCGCATCCCTCACAAGGTCAGTGTTAATTTGCGCACGAGTTTGCCGGCTCCTGATCAATGCATGTTTTATCAAGAAGAAAAAGATTTGGTCTTTAGCGGCGATATCTTTCAGTTTTTGGTGGGTCAACTTTATCGCGCCGAAGAGTATTTGGCTCAACATCGCGATGAAAGTTTACACGGTCAGAGCAAGTGCATGTTGGGAGAGACGTTTAAATTCTTTGACCGCCCTGTATGCGATCTGTGGATGAAATTTTTATTCGAACACCTTTTTGCTGAAAAGCTTGAGGGCAATGCCCTTTGCTCTGTTTGGGGGCGCAAAGGACCGTCGGTTTGGCTGACGCACGATGTAGATATCATGCGTCACTGGACTCCGAAGCGCAGTTTGTGGCAAGTGGCGAATTTACCCATTAAAGTTTGGTCGAGTAAGGGGCGTCGCGAGACCTTCGAAATGATTCGGTCTTGGCGAGAAGTGAGCGATCCCAGAGATTGCTTGGCGAAGATTACGGCTCTCGAAGAAAAAATTCCGAGTAATTTTTTCTTTTTGGGATTGCCCCACGATCACCTTGGTCCCCGTTATGATATGGTAAAAAATCGCTACCAAAAGTCGTTAAAAGCCGTTGTGGCAAAGGGTAAAGAAGTGGGCTTGCACGGTTCGCCTTTGCATCTCGACAAAGAAAACACCTTGCCTCGCGAGGCCGATAGATTTCGCCAGGTTTTTGAGTTTACTCCCTTGCACAGTCGTCAGCACTTCTTGATGTGGGATATTCGCAAAACCCCTCACTGGCAAGTTGAAGTGGGTTTGCAAACCGATTCGACCCTCGGTTTTAATAATCGCTCTGGGTTTAGATGTGGCACGGCGATGCCCTTTTTGTGGTATGATTTAGAGAATAACGAAGAACTTTCGCTGTTGCAAATTCCCTTAATTATCGCAGACCACCAATTGCACGGTTTTTATCGGCAAGGGCGACAAGCAGTGCTTGATGAGCTCAACCGCTACTATCGCCATTCTTCAAAAGGTCAGGGAATTTTAACGGCTCTTTTTCACAATATGTATTTTTCGGGAATCGAGTACCCTGAATTTGGTGAAATCTATTCGGAATGGTTAGATGAACTCTCAGTGAATTTCACTCAGTTTCACACTGCCGGAGAGATTCGTCGAAGCTATTTTGTGAATGAACTCAAATAAGAACCCCCTCATAAAAAACACCTCTTGGCAAATGTTGCAACTCGCTTTGCGTTGGGCAGCGGGCTTGTTTATTGGTGCGTGGATGGGGCGCTATCTCGGCCCGGCATTCTTTGGTCAGTACGCATCTCTGTTGGCCTTCGTTTTGATGATTTCGGCCATTTCGACGTTGGGTTTGCAGTCAATTGTCATTAGAGAGTTGATGGGGCATTCTGAAAAAGGGCACGTGTTTACAACGGCCTTTTTGCTTCGACTGGGCGGGGGAGCTATTGGAATTCTCGGCGCCTTGGGTTGGGCGCTTTGGCAAAATATCCCTCTTCAACTTCTCGGGTGGCTCTTGCCCATATTGCTTTTGCAAAGCGGTGACCTTTGGCATTACGGATTTCAGGCAAAGCACCAGGCCCACCGCTCGGCTTGGTCGGCGATCTTTGGGTTGGTGTTAACGAGTGTGGCGCAGATTGGGGCGATTCAGTTTCAGCAGCCCCTCTGGGTTTTCTTGTTGATCGCTTCGGGAGAGTATTTTTTTATTGTCGTATTTCACGGCTTACAGAGTTTGCGCTTTTCTTTTCCTTGGGGGCGTTATCGCCCCGAGATTGCCCGTTCTTTGTTGAAAGAATCTTGGCCGATTATCCTTTCTTCTGCGGCGATGCTCACTCATTACAGACTTGATCTGTGGCTTCTCGAATCGCTGAGCACATCTACCGAAACGGGTTATTATGCGGCCTCAAGTCGCATCGCGCAGCTCTATTTGGCGATTCCTCCGCTGTTGCTCAGCACCATCTACCCGATGATGGTAGAGTTTCACAAGTATTCTCCTAAGCTGTATGGATATCGACTGCAAGATGCTTTGCGTCATTTTCAATTTACGGCTTTAATCCCCACTCTCGTTCTCGCTCTTTGGCCGCAGTTTTGGATTGAGCTAATTTTTGGAGAGAAATATTCAGAGGCAGCTCCGTCTCTTTTTTGGTTGGCCTTTACCTTGTGGCCAACAGCGGCGATTACGTTTATGGATCGCATGGCTTTTGTGGTGAAGAAGCCCTTTAGCAATTTAACGAATCATCTTTATTCCCTACTGATTAACATCGGGCTTAGTTTTTGGTGGATTCCCCTGTGGGGAGCGAAAGGCGCAGCGCTTTCAACAGCGGTTTCATTGCTGCTCGCTTTGCCTCTTGTGCTCTTTAGCGATTCTCTTTATCGCCCCCATCTTAAAAATATGCTTCTTGGCTTTTTATTGCCGCTGGGTTTCAACGAGAAGGGATTGAGCCATCCCTTTTTTATTTTTTCCCGAAATTTCCGCAGCGGCACTTTCCCTCAAGACAAAGGATAGGGATGCACACTCTTTATATCGTCAGCACGCCGATTGGCAATCTAGAAGACATTACTCTAAGGGCCCTTCGCCTGCTTAAGGAATCGGCTTTGATTCTTGCCGAAGATACCCGTCATACTCGGTTTTTACTCGATCATTTTGAAATTAAAACGCCAATGGAATCTTACCACGACTTTAATAAAGAACGAGTGGCGGCAAAGTACCTTCAGTTTTTGAAAGAAAGTGGAGATATCGCTTTAGTGAGTGATGCGGGCACGCCAGGCATTGCCGATCCCGGATTTAATCTAGTCAGAGATTGTGTGCGAGAAGGCATTCCAGTGGTTCCTGTGCCGGGTGCCAGCGCAATCTTAAGTGCGCTTGTCGCTTCGGGTTTACCTACCGATCGCTTTCACTTTGAATATTTTGCACCTAAAAAATCTGGTCAGCGCCGCACGCTCTTTGAAAAATTAAAAAGCTATGATTCGACGGTTGTCATGTATGCAACCCCTCATCAGATGACGAAAATGCTCGCCGATTTTCAAGAGGTTTTTGGCGCCGAGCACCCCTTGGTTCTCGCTCGAGAGCTGACAAAAAAATTTGAAGAATTTCTCAGGGGCACTGCAGCAGAGCTTTTAGAACACTACAAAGAACGAACCCCTAAGGGTGAGTATGTTCTCCTTTTTCACCCACAGAGAAAAGGGCTTTAGCTTATGATGCTGGGATTGATCATTGCCATTCCGCTGTGGCTATTTACGCAAATATTTATGCGAGATCTCACAGACTCGCCCTTTTTCTTTTCTCTGTTTGACTTGCCTTTATGGGTTTGGCCTGCCCTTTTGATTAAGAAGCAAGGTTGGCGCCGAGCAGTGGCTGAATTGTTTGGATTGAGCCTGGGATTGATGATTTTGGAATATCTGGTGAATACCGCAGTGAGTATTCAACTATTGGTGGCCTTTGCTCTCTGTTTGCTTTTTTGGAGTCTGCAGTTTTTAAAGTATACAGTGCTTTGTCTAAAAAATCGTTTTTTTCGCAGGGCTCTTGCCCTAAGCAGTCTTTCTTGGCTGTTGATCGGGCTTGCCTTTCCCCCTTTGCCACTGGGTTTGGGAGCGGGTCTTTTTCTTGCTCCTTGGCTGGGATCTCTAAATCGCTTAAATAAAAAAGAAGGGGCGGCGTTGACCTTTTGGGCGAGTTTGCCCTTTAACGCTTTGATGTATTATTGGATCTATAATGTGGTCAAAGTCGGTCCAGCCGTGGCGATTCTGTCGGGTTTGTTTTTGATGATCGCTTATTTGTCGACCTACAATGTTTTGGGAGCTTGGCTCTATCAAAATCTCAAAGAGAGAAGTAAAGAGGGATTCTTTCCGGTGGCGTGGGCCGGCCTCGAAGTGTTGCGCACAAAGGGTGAGATGGCTTTTCCTTGGGGGCATTTGGGATACGCTTATGGTCAATTTGATTTGCTGATTCAGATCACGTCATGGACAGGTGTTTTTGGCATGAGCGCGCTGATTATTTTCTCAAATCAATCCCTGCTCAAATGGTATGAGACGCGCAAGAAAGCTTGGCTCTGGGTCTTGCCTGGGGTGCCGCTTTTTATGGCGGTCGTCGGCGGAATCATTCTCTCTGGCGAACAGGCGCCAAAAGAATTTGCCAAAGTCGCTTTAATACAGCCCAACATTTCTCAGACAGACAAGTGGGATCGAAAGTATTACTATGGGGTGATTGACAAAACGTGGCAAATGATTGAAAATTTCACTCCGGCAGATTCGCTAGACTTGATTGTATTGCCTGAAACTTCAATCCCTAATTTTGCCTATAGAGTCTCGGGTCTCTTGTATAAATATCGCCATAAGGCCGAAATGGCAAAGACGCAATTCTTTTTGGGGGTATTAGACAGCGATGATCAAGGGCCGCCCCCCAAGGGCAAACGTTTTTTTAACACAGGCCGTTGGATTCGCGGAGATGGCGAAACAGATGAAGTTTATAACAAGGTTTTTTTGGTGCCTTTTTCTGAGCGTCTCCCTTTTGATGGAATTATTCCCCTCATCAATTTTTTGGATTTTGGTGAGGGTGATTTTACTCCGGGCGATTCGATCCCTCTTTATCAAACGGGAAAAATCCCTTGGACACCCAATATTTGCTATGAGTCGATCTTTCCTTTTTTTGTTAGAGATCAAGTGAGAAAGGGCTCGCGACTTATCGTAAACATTACTAATGACGGTTGGTTTGGCGCTTCGACTCAACCTTGGCAACATCTCAATTTGGTGCGCTATCGCGCGGCAGAAAATGGAATTCCCATTGCGCGAAATACAAATACAGGGGTCACGGCTTTGATCGACGAATACGGTCGAGTATTGCAGCATACAGAAATACAGACAGAGGCCAGCTTGGTGGGTAAGATCGGGTTGAAGTCGCGCACAACGGTTTACAGCGCCATCGGTGATGGGGTTGAAGGATTGCTTTTTGTGCTTTTCCTCATATTGAGCGTTGGCTTTTGCGTTCCTAGAGCTTGGGTGCAAACTATATTTAAGGGCATTCAGACGAGGAAACAGACATGAAATTGAGCGTTTTTTTTCTTAAAAAATGGGGTTATTTGCCCCTTGCAATGGCTTTGGGAGCAACCTTAGTCAGCTGTGATATCAACGACATTCTCGCTGGCGATGCGACTCGTACAGGGGGGGCTTCTTATTCGGTTGCCGAGGGTCTTAAGGCGGCTTTAGAAAATGGAATTGTGCACGGGGTTGATCGAGTCGGTCAGCCCGGAGGATATTTGCAAGATGCGCTCATTAAAATTGTGTTGCCCGAAGATGTGGCGCAGGCCCTCGATAAGGTAGATAGTGTTAAAACTAGCTTAGACGGACTCACATCGGGCTTTTCATCAGGCGCGATCAAAAGCTTGAGCTCTTATTCGAATATGTTTGCCGCGATTGCCGATCTTGAAGGCGTGAAGAACCAATTGGTCAAAGGTTTTAATTCAGCT
>JBNKYI010000018.1:0-15116 GCA_050300815.1 Fibrobacterales bacterium | reverse complement strand
AGTTGATGATTTATTTTCCCAATTTCAAAATTCGCAGCGCTCCTTGAGTGACGACTAAGAAAACGATAATTCCTATGATGAGATCAGGAAGCGGGTTGCCGCTGATATAAACCAGAATTCCGGCCAGAATGACTCCTAAATTGATGACGAGGTCATTTGAGGTGAAAATCAAACTGGCTTTTAAATGGGCGTCTTCTTTATTTTGGGATTTTTGTAAGAGAATCAAGCAGACGCCGTTGGCGATCATTGCTAATGCAGAGACAATCACCATGATTAGTGGGTTGGGCAGTTCTGTAGAATGGTAAAATCGGCGAAGAATTTCTGCCAAGCCCAATCCAGCTAAGATCACCTGAAGATAGCCCGCAGTACGAGCAGCACGTTTCTTTCTTACGAGAGACTTTCCTACTGCCAAAAGGCTGATACCGTAGACTAAGGCATCGGCGAGCATGTCGAGACTGTCAGCGACGAGGCCCATTGAGTGAGAAAAAATCCCGGTCATTGCCTCAAGGGCAAAAAAAGAAAAATTAATCAGCAGAACGATAAGCAACATGCGGCGTTGACTTTGATTGGCCTCTAAGCTTTCTTCATCGGGTAACTCGGATTCATTCAGTTCTTCGCGGCGAATCTTTTGTTCTCCGAGATGAAGGTTGCTCAAGGCAGAATGAATGTCTTCTTCTTGCTCTCCCCGGTGAATGATAACCAGCTGACGCTGGCTGATATCAAAATCTAGACGAGAGATCGAAGTGAAGGAATCGAGTTGCATGCGAATCAAATTCTCTTCAGAGGGGCAATCCATTTGGGTGATCTTATAGGTTGTTTTGATCATCGTTTGCTTTTGGTTGTCAGCGATGTGACCACGTCGCTGCCGCGTCTAAAATAGTTTTTCTTTTTTCTTTACAAAATAAACAGCCGAAGAAATGATGATGATGAGCTGAATGCTGACATAAGCAAACAATCGACCTGCAACCCCTGAGGTAAAACCGTAGGAATGCAGCCCAACCCCTAAGAGGTTAATGCCGAACCATGCGAGCATCACAACAATCACGCCAAACATATTGCCGATCACCATGGCGGGCTTTTTCAACCAGCCTGCGAGGCGAGCATGGTAAAGCATAGAGCACCAAAGTACGATGAGCAAGGCTCCGTTTTCTTTGGGATCCCAGCCCCAAAAACGCCCCCAAGACTGATCGGCCCAGATGCCGCCAAGAACGGTGCCGATAAAAGAAAGCACCAAACCAAAGGCCACCATCCCCATCATCGAGCGATAAGTGGCATCGAGTTTTTCGGGTGATTTTTTGAAAATTTTTTGCAGCATATAGATGTGTGAGACAACCCCAGCCGCACAAACTCCGGCGTAGCCTAGCGTGATTGAAACGACGTGAGTGGCCAACCAAAAATTAGAGTCAAGCACAGCGACCAATACTTTGAGGGTATCTCCCTCAGCGGCGTATTTGTTAGAAATCATCAAGAGTACAAGGGCGCTAAAATTACCCATGAGATTGCCGACTTCAAGAGATTTTAAAACACTTAGAGCAATGGCTAAAAGAGCACAGGTAGCGGCTACGAAAACAAAGGTTTCAAAAAGGGTTGTTACGGGGGGGCGATGGTTGATGTACATGCGTAGCCCAATTCCTGTAAGGGTTAAGGTGGTGCCCGCAATGAGAAAAAGAGAAGAACTTCGCTGTAGTAAACGCGGCTTATAGAGCAATCCGAGCAAGCTGAGAATGAGCCCAAAGCCAAGTAAAAATTGTGCGTTGATAAAGGGATCTAGACGGTGATAAATGCGTTCTGCATGGATGGCTTCTACTCGAAATCCCGTTGCGGCGCGGGCTTCGACGCTTTGTAGTAATGTGTCTGCACGGGTGTTAAAAGAAGAAAGATCTTCGTTGTTCCAGTCTTGATACATCAGATAAAGCCAAGTCATCTCTGAGTTTAAACTGTCAAAGCTGAGCAGTCGATTAGACAAAACTTCCCAAGGAGAAATCCAATGCCATTGGTCATTGTGTGTGAAGGGAACCATCTCGGGTAGGGGGAGCTGATTAACTTCTGACCATTCAAAGAGGGTGCGGCTGACTTCAAAAGAAGAAGAGTCTGCAGATGTCCACGCCTCGCGAGGCTTAAAAATCAAAGAATCAATCGTCGTTCTCAACAGACCGGCTTTGCGATAGACGTCGAAATAACTGAGGAGCGTTTGGCGGTCTCCCAACAAAAGCCGTTGTCGGGTGATGGAATCTTTAATCGAAAATGCTTCAGAAGGTTTGAAAAATTCAAAACTTTTGCGATAAGCCTCATAGTGTGTTAGATTGTTGTTGATTCTTAGAATTTCTCGCTGAAACTCACTGCGGTCGCTTTCTTGAACTTCTTCGGCCAACCGAGCCTGTTCTTGTAAAAGAAAGCGTTTAGAGTCGAGTTCTGCGTAAGAATACATGCGATAGTCGCGTTCTTCTTGACCCAGAGTGGTTTGAATTTGTGGATCGTTGATCAAAAAAATTGACAGAGAATCCACTTTTTCAGGGCTAAAGAGCAAGTGGGTCATCCACTCAGAGGCCGACATGAGTTTTTCTCGTTTAGGGATAAATTGATAGACTTTACTTTTTCCTGAAAACTGCAGCAATTTTCCTTGGGCAAAGGTGGCAAAGGGCTTGATACGGCCTTCATCCCGCAGAGGATAAGTGAGCCAAGATTCCGAAATCTCGCTGGCTTGCAGGCTGAGAAAGCTTAGGCATACGACGGCAAATAATCTCTTAAGCATGTTTTTCTTCTGTCTTTTTAGCGCGTTCTCGGCGCAGGTGAGAGACCATGATGATTAAAAAGTGCAGCACGAGTCCAAAGCCCGTGATGATGGAGGAAATGTAGGGAATCATGTAGCCGGGGTTTTGCACAGTGGCAAAGGTGCTGATTTCAGAGCCCGCATTGTTCTGACTGAATGACGCTTGAAAAAGAGTGAAGCCATCAAGTCGCAAGGGATGATTCATTTTGATAACGACTTCGCGCTTTTCGTGAGGCTTAATGATTTGAACGCGACTCGAATAGGCTTTGGCCATTCCGGTGCCTCCGTGCAATTCTTCTTTGAAGTCGATGAGGTGAACGGTAAAGGGAAGAGGGTATTTTTTGCGTCGTACCTGAAAGGCGATGTCTCCGACTAGGGTGGGTTGGCGCTCGGCACCATAGACGAGAATCGATGAAGAGTCTGCACCTTCGAGAATCTTGAAGGTAACGCCAGGAAAATTCTTTTCGGGATTATTGTCCATCGGTTTCTCTTGCAGCATGGCAATTCCGCTGGCGTTCATCCAAGGTTGGTCGTCGAGGGCGGGTTGCCGCGGATAAGCGAGGGCGTTGAAGTATCGATTGATGATTCCCAGCTTTAAGCCGAGAGGTGCAAAGTCGAGAAGCTCTCCATCTTCAAAACCTCTGAGATCGCGGGCGTAAATGGTGCGCAAGGTGTCTCTAGGTTGTGTCTTCCACGCGACCAACTCCCATTCGTGGTAAGCCGTGGCAAAAGAGGTCTCTTCTCCTTCAGTCAAACTGACTTGAGATTCCACAGCGGTGTAATACGTCCAACCTCCGCCAATCAATAAAATCAGTAAACCGAGGTGAATGAATAAAACCCCCATTTTTTTTCGAGTCCACACGATGCGAAAGAAAGTGGCAACCAAAAGATTAAGGGTGAGAACGGTGCAAACCCCTAGGGCGCCAGGAAAGGGAAACCAAGCTCTGAACTCGGTGTAGGGAAGGGGGAAATACCAGCGAAAAAGCCAAGTGTGAAAAAACTTGGTCTGAGCGGCGTAGAGGCCATTTTCAGCTTGGTAAAGGGTGCCAAAAAAGGTGAGAATTCCCAAAAGAGCCAAACCTACGGTGGCGATTTTTAAGGATCCCATGGTGCGGATGAGGGGATGATTGCGGAGCTTCTTCATTCGTATCCTATTCGTGACTTTTAAGAGTCAGACTTTTTGCAAAGGTCGTCAAGTCGTTGAGGTCGGTTTCGATCGCCTGAGCGGGCCCAATGACTTTCACAAAGAGAACCCCGTTGGGTTCGTTGTAAATCGTGGCCCAGATTGAGCGGGAGACCTCTTGAGCTTTTCCCCTATCTGAAACAAAGGGAGTGAAATTGTAAACTTTGCCTTGCACGCCATCCTGACGTTGAATCGGGGTGGCAGACTCGATGAGAGAAGTCATTTGTTCGGCGTTAAGAGAGAGGTCAATTTGGCGAGCCCAGCGGGTCAGGTTGCCTTCGAGATTTCCTCCGCTGCCACCGAGAAAGGTCACAGCAATATCATTGCCGGCAGGGGTGCCGAGACTCAAGAGGCGCATCGCATCACCTTGGGTCGAAGCCCAATCTTTTGGCGCCTTGTAGATGTATTCGGGGCGATTTCCTTGGGTGGCCATCGAAGGCATTTTCATGGCCTTGGGTTGAGGAATCGGTTCTTGGTAAACGCGCATTTCTTTGGTTTCTTCACAGCCTGTGAAAAAGAAAAAAACGCTCAACGAAACCAGAGTAAGAAAGGGAGCTTTAGCTCCCTCTGTGTTTTTGAAATGAGTCTTATTCATGTCCACCTGAAATAAATGCTTCTGCTTCGAGTGCGGCCATGCAGCCCGAACCGGCTGATGTAATGGCTTGGCGATATTTTTTGTCTTGCACATCTCCGGCGGCAAAGACTCCTTTAACACTGGTCGCTGCGCTGCCGGGTTGGGTCACAATGTAGCCCGCTTCGTCGAGTTGGAGTTGCCCGCCGAGAAAGTCGGTGTTGGGTTTGTGCCCAATGGCGTAAAAGAGACCGGCGCAAACAACGTCTTTTTTTTCTCCGGTTTTAAGATTCTCTACAATAACACTTTCGAGAAAATTGCCGCCTTGAGCTTTGGTCACAGTGCTATCCCAGAGAATTTCAATTTTGGGATTATCGAAAACGCGTTGTTGCATTGCTTTAGAGGCTCTAAAAGAATCGCGGCGATGCACGAGATAAACCTTAGAGGCAAACTTTGTGAGAAAAGTAGCTTCTTCCATGGCGCTGTCGCCTCCGCCAATAACGACAAGAGGATTGTTTCTAAAGAGTGGCAAGGCTCCGTCACATACGGCGCAAGCGCTCATTCCCTTTTGCCAGTAAGTGTCTTCTCCTTCAATGTGAAGGCGTTTTGCGGTTGCCCCGGTCGCCACGATGACCGATTCGGCTTCTAGAGTTTCTCCCGATTCGGTGGTGAGAGAAAATGGACGCTTAGAAAAATCGACAGAGGCGATGGTCTCTGTGCGAATTTCAGTGCCGTATTTGGTCGATTGTTCTCTCATTTTTTCCATAAGTTCTGGACCTGAAATGGCTTCGGGGAATCCGGGAAAGTTTTCGACTTCGGTCGTGGTCGTTAGCTGGCCTCCGGCAGCGACACCGCCAGCGAGAAATCCTTCAAACATTAAAGGTTGTAACTCGGCGCGTGCCGCATAAATTGCCGCAGTGTGTCCTGCAGGTCCTGAACCGATAATCACCACTTTACGCATGGGAACTCCTTAAGGTTTCAAAAATTCGAGTGACCGAAAAACTAGAAAAATGAAATTCTTCGTTTTGTGAAATTTTTCTTTCCAGATTTGATTTGGGAACTCTCCCTTAACAGATCGAATCTTTTCCTTTAAATTCAGGTAAGAAAGGGGATCTGTCGAAGAACGTACCACGAGACAGAAAGGTGAGAAAAAGTGAGTGATACGAAATTGAAATGGTGGGCGGGCCCTATTTTGCGTAGACGAAGTCCGCAAAGACAAGCGTTATTTTGGGCTTTAAATTGTCGCTGTGATCTTAGGGTTGTTTGTTATTCTGCTGAAGGCAAGTCTGCTCATGGGGCGATCTGGCCTCAATCCCTACAAATTGTTGAAGTGACATCTCAGCTGTTTTTTTATTTCGCCGATATCGCTTTGCAAGACACTCACAAAATTCACTATGAGATTGTCGATGACCGAGGTAAAAGCCTTTTGCGTAGCTTTGAACTGGGCAAAGGAGAAGGTTATCGCCCTCAACTGGGAACTCATCGCACGCGCAATCTTTTGTTTGGTTCTTGTCGAAAGATGAAGTTTAAAGGGGATGATGCTCTGCTCGAAGCCGCTAGACAGTATGAGTCGGGTTTGCTTACTCCCGATTTATTGGCTTTGGTAGGAGACCAGATTTACGCCGATGACCTCGGATTAAGAGAGATGCAGTGGGTGAGAAGAGCACTCAAGATTTTGGGCTTTAACGAATGTTCAGAACGGTCTTTTGGACCAAATGGAGAATTGTTGGCGCTAAAAATTGAAGAGTTTTATACGTTGAAAAATCCTTGGGTGAAGTCGACAGAGCAATGGGATCGTTCGGCGATGGTTGAACGCTTTGGATTGACAACAGATTCAGGATCTAACCACTTGTTCCTTTTTTCCGAATGGATAGCTTATTATCTCTTGCACTGGTCTCCGACATTAATCGAAGAAATTCAGAGTCGCTGGAATGTAGATGAAAATCCTTTTTTTTCACAAGCTAGCCTAAAGCAAATTAGACGCTTAATGGCTAACGTACCTGTAATCATGACCGCAGATGACCACGATGTGACAGACGATTGGAACATCAATCCCCAGTGGAAGGCGAATTTGAGTCAAGGGGGAAGATTATTATGTGAAAAGGCCGAATTGGCGTTGTTTGTTTTTCAGGATTGGGGAAACCACCCCGAAGATTATTCAGACTCATTTTGGCAAATATTTCAAGAACAGGTGAGTCGAACCCTTAGGGCGCAGACTCAAAGTTCGATAAGATGGGATTTTAGCTTTGTGTTAGAATGGGGAAATCAATTCATTGTAGCTCCTGATCTTCGCCATTTTCGCACGGGTCCGATTGAACTTTCTACGAAAAAAGAGACGAAGAAAGCTTTGAATACTCCAGCGGGATTGATGGAACCCGAACGTCTAAACAAGCTGATGGAAAAAATTCCTACGGGAATCAATCGGTTGATTTTTATTTCGGGAACTCCCGTTTATGGATTTGAACTTATTGAGAGAATGCAACGACTGGCTTATGAGCTGTCGAAATATTTACACACTCGGTATTTTAATCGAATTTTGACAAAAATTGATATTGAAAATTGGAGGGCCGATCCCCACGAAGGAACCCCCTCTGGATTGAGTTATCATGCGTTGATTAGACAGTTTTATCGAATCAGTGCTCGCCAGACATTGATTTTGTCGGGTGATGTGCACTATGCCTTTGTGAGAGGCGGTGCGTTGAAAGAAAATCTTGAAAAGGGAGAACAGGGGTTAAGCGAAGTGTGGCAAATCAACAGTTCAGCATTTCATAATGCCCCCGACTTCAAATGGTTTGCCGGTTTTACTCGGGTTTATAATTACCTCTTTAGTCGAAGTTATCCCAAAGGAGGTATAAGACCGCAGATGCTTTCTCATCGCCGCAAGAGTATTTTTCCCGATGTCAATTTTGGTTTTGTTGAACTTGCGGCAGATTTTATTGTGAAAATTTATTGCATTGATAAGGGAAAGATCAAACTGCGAGAATTTCGCTCTGAGAGGGTGTCTGATTATCCTTCGCCAAAGAAGAGTTCTTAAATTCAGAAGCTCAATTAGAATCCAAAGTAAGTTCGATCAGAAACTTTAAGGAGCCAAGATTACGGTTTTTAGCGCAATCAATCAGACGTTAGCATTCGTTGGGAGGTGCGAAAGTCTTCTTGAATGTGAAGGCCTGCGCGTTTGGGCCAATCTCTCGCAGGAGGCGCAGTTTTTGCGCCGCCTCTTCGATTGACGGAGTGTGACCAACGGGGATCCACCAAAGCACCATGTGTGCGTCATTCATTTTGTGAAACCATTCGTCTTTGCGCCGCATGATCTCAACGTGGGCAGAGCGATAAACATAATTGCGCAAGGCCTCTATTGAATCCCAAAGAGAAAGATTTGCGATTTTATCGGGGCCAAAATAATCAACGCTAGTCGCATCACCTTCTTCTGTTTGCAGTCGCCAAACAAAGCCTAGGGATTCTTCGGCTAACGTATTGATCCTATCGAGATTCGCGACAAAATCCGAAAGCTGTGGCGAATCAATTGGAGCCAACAAGGTGGCAATGTTGAGTTGTGCGATATGGTATTTGTTCATAGGTTACTCTGTGGGGGGAGAATCGGTGTCAGAGTCGTGTCAGACACGAATCTGACACCAGCTTTGACAACCCTTTAGTTTTTCCACTCTCCCAAAAGCTCATTTAAAAACTCACGTAGCCAGCCCTCTTCTTCTTGAACAATCTCGCTAAGCAATTCATGAGAGGGCTCGTCTTTTAAGCGATAGGCTTCAAGCGCCACATTTCGCATCATTTTTTGTCGACCCGCACGCATTAGTGCCGAACCTTTGAATCGACTTTGAAACCCTCCTCCTTTGCGACAAAGCCTCAGCCATTCAATGAGCGAAAGTTCAGATTCATTTAAGGCGATATTCTCAGGTTTTTTTTTCGCCGCAACGATTTCTTTGTGATTCCAAGGGCAAACTTGCTGGCAGATGTCACAACCAAAGATGTAGCCGCCATTTAAGCCCCAAAATTCTTTAGGTGTCATTCCCTTATGCTCAATCGTAAGGTAACTCAAACATTTTGTCGCATCTAAGACGTAGGGCTCGACAAAGGCATCTGTTGGGCAGGCTTCAAGACAGCGCGTACATTTGCCGCAAAAGTCTTGAGCAGGGCCTACGGCATCAACTTGTAAATGAAGGTTTAAAAATATGCCGCTGATAAAAAAAGATGTGCCACTGTCGCGGTTAATTAAAAATGTGTTTTTTCCTAACCACCCCAAACCTGAAAGCAAAGCCCAGTCTCGTTCAAAAACGGGTTGAGCATCGGCAAATGATCGCGTTTCTATATCAAACCTTTGTCGTAGCAACTCATTCAAATCCCTTCCCATTTTCCCTAACTCAAAGTGATAATCAACTCCCATTGCATAAGAACTTATTTGTGGATGATTGGGATTTTCATTAAAAGGCTTCAACGATTCTGGATAGTCCCAAAGCCATACCAATGCGCTCTGTGCGTGAGCAAACCACTCTTGAGGATTTAATCGAAGACTTCGGGTTTTGTCCATAAATTCCATTTGTCCCGAATAACCTGAATCTAACCAATGGTTTAAATTTTCACCATGAGGGAGTTCTGTAAGGTCGAGCAATGCCCAGTTCTGCACCCGTGAATATTGAGCAAAAAAATCTCTCACACAGGTTTTGATATCATGCGCAGATACAGAAAACAAAGGCATCTCCTAAAATCAATTCATTGACATTTTATAGGCCGCATCCATTGCATCGAGTAAAGAATGAGGGGCTGCTTTACCTTGCCAAGCAAGGTCAAACCCCGTGCCATGATCTACCGAGGTGCGAATAACGGGCAATCCCAACGTAATATTTACACCATTGAGTTTGCGGTTTTCACCTAAATCAAATGCGAGTGTTTTCGTCACTACATGACCTTGGTCATGATACATAGCAACTACACCGTGAAAATGTCCTCCGCGCATCATCGGAAATACCACGTCAGCGGGCAAAGCCTTTGATATCGAAATCCCTTCTCGATTTAACTCTTCAGATGCAGGATTAATGATTTCGATTTCTTCTCTACCAAATAAGCCATTTTCACCGGCATGGGGGTTCAATCCAGCCAACCCTAATTTAATCTCTTCATCGGGATATAATTTTGAGCAAAGATCATGCAATAGATGAGCGGTTTTTTTTATTCTCAATACACTGACTCGATCGCAAGCTTCGCGCAAAGAAACATGGGTTGAAACATGAGCAACCGTCCAGCGTTGATGCAACAAACCTAACACAGGTTGAGGGTCACCACACATTTCGCCTATGTATTCGGTATGCCCCTGAAAGCCTTCAATCTGTTTTTCGATTGACTCTTTGCAAATCGGAGCTGTAACCATTGCCGCCGCTCTTTTTTCTTTAAGGGCGACAACTGCTTCACGCACCCAACCAATCGAAGCAGCACCTGCGTCTGCATCAACCTCACCTGGTCTGATTGTTCCATCAAAAGAAACACCCAAATGATTCCACAAAATTTCATCTTCGGCGAGCGGCCTTGTCTGCAAGTCGTTAGCTTCTATAAACTTCACATCTAATTTTAGCATGCAAGCCGCTTGTTTCAGCACCTCAAGATCGCCCACAATAATAAATTTTCGCCTATACTCAGGGGCACACTCCACCAATGCTCGCACGCAAATTTCAGGACCGACACCATTGGGATCTCCCATGGTAATAAGGAGAGGAAGTTGATTATCCATTAAAAACTTCTTTCGTATTTTTAGGTAATTTCACCAAAAGATAAGTGCCGAATAAAAGCATAACGACTAGTGGAAGCACGGCCATTCGTATAGGAAAAAATTTGGCGGCTAAGGCAAATAAAAAAGGACCTAGCATCGCACTGGCTTTTTGGCTTAGAGTGTAAAACGCAAAAAAGGTACTGCTCTTTTCTCGGGGAATTGAATTTCCAAATAAAGTTCTTGAGGCAGACTGAGTCACTCCCATGACTAGGCCCACCCAAATGCAAAGTGCGTAAAATTCAGATTTACTTTGCATCACCATAGCCCAAATCATGATCAAGCACCAATTCGCCAAAGCCGCAAGTAGCGCTTTGCGCGTGCCCCATTTTTTTTCAACCCTTAAAAACAGCAGTGAGCCAAAAATCGCCACAAACTGAATCGCCACACCAGCAATTAATACTTCTTGAAGTTCCATGCTCAGCAATTCTTCAGCCAAATTAGCCGCCTGACTGATCGTTGTTTCTACCGCGTCGTTGAATAAGAAAAAGGATGCGAGAAAAAGCAAGAGATAACGATTCCCTGTCACTTCTCTAAATACGGTTTTGAGATCGCTTACACTTAGTGATTCTGAATCGCCCTTACCTTCTTCTTTAACCCAGATTGCTAACGGCAAACTCCACAGGGCCCACCACAAACCCGTAGTTAAAAGACTCCAACGAGTCGCTTCTAATTTGGTAATCCCCGCCAAGCCGGGATACATGATAAATACCAACTGAATAATTAAAGCCGTAAATCCCCCGGCGTATCCCAAAGCCCAACCTCGGCCACTCCATTTGGCCAAGTTTTCTTCAGTACTGACTTCTTTCAGTAGGGCATTGTAAAAAACATTGCCTCCGGCAAAACCAATGTTTGCCACGCCAAAGAGCAAGGCCGCCCACTGCCACTGTCCTTCGTCTAAAAAAAAGAGTGCTGAAGTACAGGCCGAACCCACCCAACAGTAGGTCAGTAAAAATTTCTTACGATACTGCAATTTATCAGCGAGCCTTCCCATAATCGGGCTCGAAATCAACACAATCAAAAGAGAAAGCGAAACGATCAATGGATAAAGAGATTTGCCTTGCCATTCAAAACCTAACAAAGACACCACCGTGTCTTTACCCACCATTACATCCTTAAAAAAGAAGGGGAAAATAAACGTCAATACCGAAGTTGCAAACGCAGAATTTGCAAAATCATAGAAACTCCAGCCCCACTGTGCTTTATTCTTCACTCATCACCTTTCTTATACACTCTATGCCCTTGGCAAAAAACTTCAATCACCTCAGGGCCCCTTTTAATTCCCTCTTCGAGATCACCCTCTAAGCGAACCAATTGAAAGTCTGCCCAACAATTTTTCTCTAAACGCCCTAAATCACTGAGCTCTAAAATGTCAGCAGCCCCTTCGGTCGATCGATAAATAGCCTCTTTAACACTCACGCCAGAATAATTAACCAGTTGTTGGATCTCACTCCAAAAATCTAGCCCTTCATTTGAAGCCGCGCTATCTGTTCCGATACCCCATTTTATACCTAAGGCACTCCAGCTTTTAAGATCTGGCTCGGGGTGATTAAAATAAGCTCTACTTTTTGGACAATGCACCAACGCGATATGACGGCGAGATACTTCGCACAAATCTTGCTCGCTCAAGGTATTGCCGTGCACCCATAACTCATTTTTTAATTCGGGGCGCATCGAAAGTAAATGATCGGCCCCTCCTTTTTTCAATGACCAATTCAAAGATGGGTAAATGTTTTGAGCAAATTTCCTTAGCTCTCCCTCTCCCTTACAAAAGAATTCCTTTTCTGCATTCGACTCTTCGACATGCAAATTCAATTCTAAAGGCGACGTTCTCAGGCGTCTAAATTCAGATAATGCATTTAACAATTCGATAGAGCATGAGTAGGGGGCATGAGCTGTTAGGTCAGGAAAAAACTTCTCATGACTTGCGAGCCCTTCTAATTCTTTGCGAGCTTCTCGAAATCGCTCTAGACTCAAGGTGGGATCTAAGCCTAATAATTCTCTTTGAGCCCAAAGGCGGATAGGGGTGTCTTCTCTCACTTGCCAGTTGGCAGAGGTGTTTCCCACATCGACAACAGAGGTGACTCCACTTGCCGTTAATTGCGCAAGGCCTTTTTTAACACTTGTCACATACTGTTCTTGAGTCCAACTTGATATTTCGCTTCTCAAATTCTTTACCCATTGGGTAAAGTCTAAGTCTCGCCCACTCTTTTCTGAAACCGAAGTGAGCTCTAGATGGCAGTGAAGATTAATGAATCCCGGAAGTAATAAGGTGTCTTTAGGAGCCCAGCTGGTTTTTTCGACGGAAATAATGCGCTCTCGATGAGCCAATTCCCAAGGCCCTCGTTGAAACTCACCCCCTCGATAAATCCATTCACTTCTCATTGTTTCTCTTTCCAAAGTGAATCGAGAATACGCAAAGTATCTTCATTAAAAACCGGACGCAACGAGTCAAGACTCAGCCATAAATTTTTCTGAACTCCTGAATCACAACCTCGATCTCCATTTATTCGATCAAAGCGCTCTCGATATAGCGTAAAATCGGCATTGCGCTTTAGGCGCTGCCCCCGAGCACTTGGCAACCAAGCCCTGTGGCGCAGTCGAAATAAATTCCATTCGTTGCATTCTGAAGTGCGCTCATAAAAAAAGGTATTCCAAGTTTCCATTTCAAGTGCTCGTGTTTCGCCTTCAACGCTTACACTATCTATGCGAAAAGCATTATCACAGAGTGAAAGACCGTTAATACAAAAAGGCGAAATCAAACGCCGCAATGTATCTACACCTGTTCTTCCCCCTGTGGTATCTAAAAGAATTCGCGTATCAAGAGTATCAAACTCAATCCCTAAGCTCGCACACGATTCATAAGATTCTTCGGGACATTGATAGCGAGTCTCTGAGTAAAAAAGGGTCTCTACTTTGGTTTCGAAGAGTGCCTTGAGCACCCCAAAAGGTTCGCTCCCTACTTTTTTAATCACTTGTCTAAAAGAATCGGTACTCATATAAAAGCTATCGAGCGTTGTCGCACCATAAGCAAAAAGAATTGTGTCTAGGGGCAACGCTTTTCGCTCGGTTTCAGTGACGTTGAGCAAAGACTCTGGAGGAAGGGTATCTGAAGGAAGAATGCTATACCCATACAAAACCATCTGATCATACTGACTCCAAGGCTGTTCAGCATCAAAATAGACCAAGGTATCCCAATAAGCGCTCGCCAATGGGCAATTCACAGAAAGGTCGCCATCAAAGGGCCATTCGATCAGCCAATTTCCGTTATCCCCTTGGTTGATCCATTGGGGATCTTTAAGAGCACAGGGTGAAATGGTGCGCACATTTTGTAGCAAAACAGGTAAATCTTCATCGGGAGAATGCCACAGACGGTTGCTGTCTAGTTGCCCTGCCGTATAAAATCCAATTCCAGAAAGACTGCTGTCATTGGGGAAGTCTTGAGGATCTTCTTTGACAATCCAACTGCACCCCGTGGGCACCAACACCAAAAACCAAAGAAGGCTGTATGACTTTCTTCTCAAAATGTTGCGGGCTAAAAAAATGATACTACTCCTCATCTTTGAACCAAGGTAGAATTTCTCTAAGAGGCCGTGTGTAGCCATCTTGATGAAATCTCAAAAAAGAAATGTCGTTTTTTTTGAAAACGCCAATGACTTGTCCTTTCTGCAAACGATCCCCCTCGTTTAGAGTTGGGTTCGATTCCCAGCTTCCGATGACTTCAAAAGTGTATCCCGCTCCGAGTCGAAACACCATATGATTTTCAGGACTGACACTGCGCGTAGCCAAAACTCCATCTGAGGGCATTCTTAATATGGCCCCCTCTTTGGGTCTAACCGCATAAAAGTGAGGAAAGGTTCGATCTTTGTCTCTCTCAAAATTCAAACTTTGCGCCAAAGCGATAGAGCCATAACACGGACTTCCCAAAGGGCATCCTAAACTGTCAATCCACTGCCCTTCTTGCAGATCAAAGGTTCTTTTTAGACCCTCACACTCCCACGACCATTTCTTTAGATGATCATTTTCTGACAAAAACCGAACTCTCACACGAGAAGTGTCTTCGCAATTTTGATAAGAAAGCACAACAAAATCTGTCCATTGTGCAGGAATTCTAGAGGTATCGAGCAAGTCTTCTAAGCGAAGTCTTCCGCGATAATAGTCGACTCTCGCCCCCTGACTTTGATCTTCATTTTGCCAGCGACTGACCTTAATTTCAGGAGGGAGTGCAGAAGAACTGCTCAGAAAAGACGAACTGCTTTTTGAGGTTGAGCGAGGGGATTGAGAAGAAGGCGTAGAATTTTTAGAAACAAAATAAGAATAGCCCCACCACAACAATGCACCTAGAATCAAAAACCTTCCTAAAGGGATTTTTTTCTTGGTCGAAGGCGAAGCGTGCTTTTTAGAATAATCGCGATATAAACTCATTTAGCCACTGATCTATCCATGCTTTTTGCCAAAGATAGAGTCCTGCCGTCAAAGCCAGAAGGACGAGAAGAAATAAAATGCCTTTTCCGCGTTTTTCTTGATCCCCGTGAACGTCAGAATCCGTGAGAGAACTTAACCGCTCTGCTGTGCGGGCCGCTTCTGCAACAGGATCTATCGGAGTGGCCTCTGCAACCGATTGCAAAAATTCTTCTTCGGATTCTTGCAGTAACTCATCGCCTAGGGCACTTTCTCTCACATAAGGCTTTAATTCGGGCTCTGCAGAAATCGAGTCTGTAGAGGTTTGCGTTTCTTCTGACGCAGCAGCTACCGCCCCCGGAGGATTGCGCATAGACCAGCTAAGCACATCTGGCTCTTGTTTGAAAATTTTAATGCG
>JBNKYI010000017.1:0-15197 GCA_050300815.1 Fibrobacterales bacterium | reverse complement strand
TGCCACGTGGCAGCCACGTGGCAGCCTCGTGCCAGCCTCGTGCCAGCCGTTTTGGTATCAGAGGTGTAAAAAAAGACGGCCTCAAATAGAGACCGCCTTCGCAAATTCACTCGCAAAAGAAAGAAAAGAAAGAAATCAGTAAGAACCGTCTAACTGAATTTCATCCACATAGATATCACCATTTGCGCCAACATCGCCTCCACTAATACAAATCTTCGCGGTGCCTTCAAGACCCAAATTTAAACGAGCCTCAAAGCCGTAAAGATTGAACTCATACCATTGATAATCCGTATGAGGAGTGGTTTCAACGGTATTTTCTGGATAAGCAATATCAATGTCCGTTGGATCAATCAAATGAAAAGCGGTATGTCCTTTGATCAAAGCTGCTCTCATGCGAATAACGGGGCCTAGGGGCGTGGGATAACCGATGTCTAAGCCATTGAACTGAAAACAAGCTTCGCCATAGCCAACTGAGGTGAGATGCATTGCCTGCTCGCCCATATAGGTCACGTACTCGACATTCACATTAAATCCCGAAGGGCCGACAAAATCGGTGGGTTGAGGATTATTAAAACTCAACAAGCGCGCTACGTCTCCTGAAATAGGGTTGCGAGTAGGCAAAAGGTCGGGGGGCAATAAGCCATACATCAAATTACCCGCTGTGTTCTTAATTAAAATTTTATGGGTTTCCATTAGGTTCGAGCTGTTGGTGTAAGAATAATCATTGCTGACATCAAAAGTACTCCAATCGCCATAGTGAATACCCACCACGTTTGAGGCCTCTGGCCAAGGAGTCGAGGCGCCCGCCTCAAGGGTAAAACCCGCAAAATTGTAAACAATTTTATAGAGGTCGCCTTCGACATTCACCAATGAAGGAACAGAATTAGGGGTGTACCAATCTTCGAGAATGGGCGTCTTGCCAGCCTCTGTTTTGAAGTAATATTCAACCACAAAATTAGACACTGCACTCTCGCCCACATTTTGAATGCGAATGCGAGGTTTAGAAACGTTGCTTTCTGAGAGTCCTTCGTCCATGGCAAACACCTTTAAGCCACTTCCAATATTCGTTTCAGAGGTCCCTGGATTTTGATTGCTCGCTTCATTCCCCGTGTTTTGAGGCAAATTGCCATAAATCACTTCACCTGTGCTCAGGGTCACCACCATATTGCTATTATCGACAAAACTGGTGCTAGGGTTATAGCTAGGATCATCGTTTTTGTTCCAAACCGACCAATCGTTATAATGCAGGCCAATGGCCAAGCCATCGGCGGTAGGGAAAATTTGTCCTGGTTCTAGTGAATAACCAAAAAAGTCAAGGCGCACCCGATAAATATCGTCCTTGACAAATTCAATAGAAGGGGTAGAATAGGGGGTATACCAATCTTCAAGAACAGGTGTTTTGCCTTCAGCAGCTGTAAAGTAGTAGTAAACCTGAAAGTTGCTGACCGTTTGCAAGCCCGTGTTTTCGATAAGAATTCGAGGTTTGGTGAAATTCGCCTCAGATGAGGTTTCTTTGGATTGGGCCACAAGATCTGTGAGTCCAGCGTAGACGGTATTTGCCCCCAATACCGCCAAAAGACCAATTCCAATTAAAGTTTTTTTCATTTTCTCTCCAGATTATGGTTGCACAAATTGGTGTTGTGTAACCTAAACGATAATTAATACAACGGCGTTGCAAACGGGAAAAATGAAATTTTGACATCAGAAAAGCAATTCTTCTCATACCTAAAGAGCCTACGCGCTTCTTGATCTTAACTCTCTTTTTTACTTTTCTTATTTTCTTTCAACCCCCAAGCTCCCCAGAGAGTTAACGCAACCCCCACTCCCTCAAGTACGCCTAGACTTTCTCCAAGAAAAATGATTCCCAAAACTAGTGTAATGATAGGGCCGCTCCCCGCAATCACTGCACTTCGGCTAGCTCCGATCCACTCAACCGCTTTCATCATTAAAAGCGAGGGGATCACCGTTTGGAAAAACCCCATGAAGGCAGTATAACCGAGCACCGGCATGGGAAGATGACCCCATTTGCCTCCCTCAATCCACATAAAATGCAAATTCATAAACAATGCTGCACCCAACATGGCATAGGCGGTAAACATTTCAGACCCCAATTCTTTGACCAGCTTTTGACTGAGCAACATATACACGCTAAAAACTAGAGCTGCAGACATTACCAACAAAGCCCCTAGCCACCCTGTCGAGCGGTCAAAATCGGCATCTCCCATATAAGCCAAACCCACGCCGATATAGCTCAAAAGCAAACTCCACCACACCCGCATCGGCAAGCGCTCTTTAAAAAAAAAGCGATTACCAATCACGACAAAGGTGGGATAGAGAAATAGAATCATGCGCTCCATGCCCGTACTCAGATAACGAATCCCCGTAAAATCAAGCAAACTCGAAAGGTAATACCCGAGAAATCCCATGCCTGAAGCTTTAAGAAAAGCCTTATAGGTTAGAAGCGATTTTCTCACTCTGATTTGACGCTGATATAAATAAAGCAAAATCAAGAGGTACCAAGGGGCTGCAAAGAGCAAACGCAGAGACAACAACTGAGCAGGCGAGACAGAATAAGCGTAAATCCACTTGGCCACCAAGCCCTTTGAAGAAAATAGGATGGCAGCACTTAGGGCCATTAGCCAGCCTTTAGATTCTCGTTGTTTAAACATGCCGCCAAAGCTAATAATTAGCCAACCTTTAAACGATTGATCCGTTCTTATTTCTCTGCGCTATTTTCCCTTGTCAAACGAGACTAGATAAGGCATAATGGAGTGTTGAGGCAAATGTCAACAGAAATTAAAGACCTTTAGAAAAATTGTGGTCTTCTGCCTTTGAGTTAAAGGGCTTTTCAGTTAACTTGGTGTCCAGAAAGCAGACAGGCGCAGGATGATCGTGCAAGGGATCGGAAAAATGACCATTACCACTCTTAGAAATGTAAGTATTTCCCTTATCGCCTTTGCGGGCTCTATGCTCGGAATAGGATGTAGCAACCAACAGGCAGCTGGGGGAGGTACAACCAGTGAAACTCAAAATGCCGAGGCTTTATCCGTTGCTTTGCCCAGCAATGTGGCCGAAGGTCAAGCGATCAGCGAATGGCACTTTTTAGGCAAGGCCGCTCCAGACCCCCGCTCTATAGAAGATTACTCCACTAGCTATACATTACGTCTCGACAGTGCCCTGCGCCCCGATCTCTCTCAGGCGACTTACTGGAGTTTTAAATCAGCCAGCGGCGGAGCAAACTATCGCCCCCTAACGTCTCTAAAAGCGACCATCGAAAAAGCCCATTACGACAATAGCACTCAATCGATCACTCTCAATATGGTAGTCATCGATACCCTCAATGGTAAACCCGTTGAATTCACCTTTGCAACAGAGCTCTATACCGGCGCCTTCACCGCCATGGACAAGGGCCGCACTTGGATCAGCAGCATCTATAGCGTCATCCACAACATCTCTTATCTCAGCTGCAATGGCAAGACCAAAGAAGATGGCAGCTGTGGCGAAACGGGGGGCAATACCTCTTGCGCTCAGGCCCTGCCGCTTTTGTGCCGAGTATCTCCGAACCCCAACCGTCCTCTCTACGCCCTTGCTCCCAATGATTCCATTGGCGAGCACCCTCCCGAATACAGTCAGGGCTGGGGCATGTACAACTACGCCCTCACTCCCCCTTATTATGGCGATGAGATCCTCACTCCCAACGTCGGCGACGAGTTGTGTCGAGTTTATCTTGGAAAACTTTCTCAATGGGCCACCCCTACAGACTCGCGCTGGGTTGAAGGCATGGGCACGGGCTGGCCCGTCCCTGAAGAATTTGCCTTGCAAAATATTCAAAAAGGAGGCTGGGGCATGCACCTGAGTTGGGTCGAAGGTGAAACTGACACCTTGGGCGGCCCCTATTGGATCAATCAACCCGGCTCAAACTGTTATGAATAGCAGAAATTAAATCAACTGACAGTTCTCGATGAAAATTTCAGAAACTTCAGATCAAAGACAAACAAACCCCGAGTTATACTTTGACTCGGGGTGTCTTTTATGCTCAAAATGGGCCGATCGAATCCAAGTGAAAACAGCAGGAAGACTCGATGTCAAACCGCTGCCTCAAGATGCTGAAAAGTTAACTTATCAACGCCATCAACAAGTGTTCTACGACAGTGAAGCCGTCGAGCAACTGCTCATCGACTATCCTGAGATCGCCGAAGAACTTTGGCTTTTGCCGGGCAATTTGCGCAAACCGATTGCCCTCAAGGGCTATCGACTCACGGCTTGGTTTAAAGACAAATGGTTTAAAAAAAAGTGTCGAGAGTGCCCTAAAGTTTAACGAGCCAAAGAGGTGTAACAGATGATGCTAAAAGCTCCAACTGAGATCTATTCCCCTCGGTTGTAAAAAAATGCCTAATCGATTCTTTTTTGTGTCTGTGCGAGCATCTCGGGCGCGCCACCAGTAAAAAAAGGCACTGATCCCACTCCCCATCACAGCCCCAGCAACAACATCTGAAGGATAATGCTTGCCCCCCTCAACTCTCAGCCAAGCCACCGTAGATGCCGTAGCAAAAGAAAGTGCGCTAATCCAAGCCGTTTGAGAGAACCCATACCGCTGGGTAAGGGCCAACGAATAGTAAGTTGCTAACGCAAAAGCCGCCGAGGCATGCCCCGAATAAAAACTCCCCAGAATTTCACCCTTCTCTTCTTCAGGAGCACTCGAATGACTGTATCTCGGACGCGCCCAAAATCCAAATCCCCGCACAAAAAGATTAAGAGCAGAATTAAATGTTAAAATCTCGGAGAGCAAGATTAGGTCTTGCACCATATAAGGTGTTTGGCTCTGGCTCAAACCTTCCCACAGGCTATAAGCCAATCCCACTGCAGCTGCCGGATAAGTAACATAATTACTCCAACGAGTTGCTAAATCGCTTCGGGTACCCGCCCATGGTTTGTCCCAAGGCAAAAGTTCTTTCGTCGAATAATGAGAATGATCTAATTGGCTGAGACGGTAATTTGCTCCGATCTGCAGGGCCAAACCACTGGTTAACAAAGCGCCATCAAGCCAAGGATTCAATCGAAAAATCTCGGGGTTCTCATCGGGAATTTGCGCTAAGCAAATGCTACAAAGAAAAAAGAAAAGAAATTTTAGCATGCCATTAATTTAGCTTAAAAATGAAAGTGCATTTTGTCGAACCTGTTGGTTCTCACCCAGCGAAGGATAAAACAAAAGCCGCTTTAAGCGGCTTTTATATCGGAGTAGCTGGATTCGAACCAACGGCCCCTTGGACCCAAACCAAGTACTCTACCAGACTGAGCTATACTCCGAACGGGCTCAAAGTTATTTACGCAAAAGAAAATTGGCAAGTGAAATTTTCGAATGCATGAATTTTTAGAACCGCCCTTAAGATTTCACCCTTTTGAATATTTCTTTGCGAGTCCAGTTCTCATGATTCTGTAAAAAAGGAGATCCATCAAACACAATGTAATCTTCGGTCATTTTTCCTGTGAGTTCTTTCTCAACCTCACAAATGTATCCGCTCATCGTGCACCCAACAACACCACCTAGGTTAATTGTGCCGCCCTCAAAAGTGACTGTGTTATAATAGAATGTCACACTGTTTCCACTCTCGTTGGTATAATCCACCTGCGCAAAATAACCGTCGCCTTCTTGTTCAAAATCGATCTTGAGCGAGCCTTTGACGAGATAGGTCGAGTAAAATTCATCCCCCAATAATGCGAGAACATCTTCAGGAAGGGTACTGTCTGCGGCCATCGTAGCCACTTCAGAGTCCATGACCCAAACCCCTCCCTTGTCCATGATTCTATCGACATTGATGTCTGTAGTTGAGTAATCGACATTGCTGTCACTCCCCCCTCCACTTGTTGTCGAATCCTCACAGGCTAGAAGAGTCAGAGAAAATGACAATCCCAATAACCATTTATTCATATTTCCTCCAAAGTTGGTCAGTTTTCCTTTAAACTATATTCGGAAATAAAAAAGTGCGCATTAAATCATGCGCTTACGTATGGCCATTCCGTGATGAAAAAATCCTTCGCGATCAGCAATCGCTGTTATCGCTTTGCCATTGGCCAGCAGTGCTTTGCGATTGTATTTGATATACGAAGTCCTCTTGAGAAAATCATATACTCCCAAAGGGCTGGCAAAACGAGCCGTTCCGTTGGTGGGCAAAACGTGGTTGGGCCCCGCCAAATAATCCCCTACGGGCTCTGAGCTATAAGCACCTACAAAAATAGCTCCCGCATTTTGTACCCTAGTCGCCAGTTCATCTTCATTTTCTGCGATAATTTCTAAGTGTTCAGGTGCGATCGCATCACTAATTTCTAAAGCGGTTTCCCAATCTTTAACCACAAGAATTCGTCCGTACTGATCAAGGGTTTTTTGCAGCAGGGCCTTTTTAGGAGACGACTCAACTTGTTCGATCACCGCAGATTGCACCCATTGAGCAAAGTCATTGTCAGGGGTGATTAAAACTGCCGCTTCATAGCCCGATCCGTGTTCGGCTTGACTAAGCAAATCTGCCGCCACCCAATCAGGGTCAGCACTGCGATCCGCCAATACTAAAATTTCTGAAGGGCCTGCAATCATATCAATGTCACATATTCCAAAGACTTCTTTTTTCGCGACCGCTTGATAAACATTGCCCGGGCCCACAATTTTATCTACTGGCAAGACTTTGCCGGCCCCATACGCCAACAGGCCAATCGCTTGAGCTCCACCAATTTTATAGATCTCACGAACACCCAATGTTTTAAGTGTATAGGCCACTTCGACGCTTAAATTGGGAGTCACCGCAACGATTTCATCGACCCCTGCGACCAAAGCGGGAATCGCATTCATAATCACCGTACTCGGATAGGCTCCAGCTCCACCGGGAATATAGAGCCCTACTCTTTTTAAGGGACGGATATTTTGCCCGAGTATCTCGCCATCCACACCCTTAAATCTCCAGCTTTTTTCCATCTGTTTTTGATGGAAAATTTTCACCTTGCGAATTGCCTTTTTAATCGCGGCCGCAGTCGCAGAATCAAGTTGATCTGCAAGCTGTGCTAATTCTTTTTCTGAAACCGAAAGCTTTCCTTTTAGTCCATCAAACTTCTCAGCGTATTCTAAAACGGCAGACATCCCCTTCGATTTAATATTCATCAAAATGTCTCTCACAATCTTTTCAATTGCAAGAGAGGGCGCTGTCTCTCGTTGAAATAATTTCTTCACTTCTGCTTTGCGCAATGTGGCATTGGCAACAATTTTCATATGCTTTCCTAAATATCTAGATATCAGTACCTTGTGAACAAGCCATTTTTCTAAAGGCCGCGATCAACTCAGCAGTGATATCACCCACTTTGCCTTCGCCAATTTTCCTTTGATCCACTTCAACGACAGGAATACATTCGGCAGCTGTCCCCGTTAAAAACATTTCATCAGCAGTGTATACATCAAAGCGAGTGATAAATTCTTCTTTTACTTCAATGCCCATTTCACGTGCAATCTCGATAACCGCATTGCGCGTAATACCCTCTAAGGCCCCACTCGCCACATTAGGAGTTAAAATTCTTCCTTTTTTAATTAGAAAAATATTGTCTCCGGTGCACTCTGAAACATAACCCTGAGTATTTAACATCAACGCCTCAGGGACTCCAGATTGAATGGCTTCAATTTTCGCCAAAATATTATTGAGATAATTCAAACTTTTTATCCGCGGATTCAAGGCATCTACAAAGTTGCGAGTGGTGGGAACCGTGACAATTTTCATTCCCGTCGTATACAACTCTTGGGGGTAGAGTTGTATGTTTGCCGCGATGCAAAATATTGTCGGTTTCTTACACAAATACGGATTCAATCCCAAGTCACCTACACCGCGAGTAACCACAAGGCGAATATAACCATTCACGATATGATTTTTACGACAAGATTCTAAAACAATTTCTGTCATCTCAGCTTTTGAGATTTGAATATCTAAGTGAATGGCCTTGGCTGAATCATACAAACGATCAATGTGCTCATCCAGTCTAAAGACCCTATTTTCATAGGCGCGAATTCCTTCAAAAACTCCATCTCCGTAAAGTAACCCATGGTCAAACACATTGACCATTGCTTTTTCTTTGGGCAAGAATTGGCCATCTATATAAACCAATTGTGACATTAGGAATTCTCCTTCATTATCTTATAATTAAAACCATCTAGAAGAGCTTCAAAAGAAGCTTCAATGATATTTCCCGAAACACCAGCCGTCTGCCAGCTATTTTCTCCGTCTGAGAAATTCGCCCAAACCCTAACCTGCGCCGCCGATCCCACTTTGGTATCGAGAACTTTGACATTAAAGTTTTGCAAGCGCACGTCATCCATATAGGCAAAGGTCTCTTTCAGACAAAGTCTAAGGGCTTGGTCTAAGGCATTTACCGGACCATCTCCTTCAGCAACCCGATGAAACGTTTTTTCTGCAATCACAACTTTCACCGAAGCTTCTGAAATTTGTAGCCCATCTTCTTTCAACTCTTCAATCACGCGGTAGCGTTGCACGTCAAGCACGTCTGAAAACTGAGCGAGATGCCGCATCGCCAAAAGTTCAAAACTTCCCCCTGCGGTATCGTAGAGGTAACCCATCTTTTCTTTTTCTTTGACAAGCCTTAGGATGTCTCCAACACGAGGATCTTTTTTATCTAGGGAGGGCATCAATTTCTCAAGGCGTCCCACAATCAAAGCCCCGCCCGCTTGGTCTGAAATGATAAAGTCGCGATGATTGCCCACTTCATCTGGATCAATGTGCTCAAAACTATGACGTACCTTCATGACACCATCAATATGAGCTCCTCCCTTGTGAGCAAAGGCTGAATCGCCCACATAAGGGGCTCTCGTATTGTGAGTGAGATTTGCCACTTGATCAACGGCTAAACTCAATTTTCTCAACTGTCCTAGCTGATCTGCGCACTTTAAAGGCACATTCATTTTAGTGATCAAATTTCCAATGATCGTCGTCAAATTCGCATTGCCACACCGCTCTCCAAACCCATTGATCGTTCCTTGAACTTGTGCAACACCCATTCTAACAGAGGCTAACGAGTTGATAACAGCGGTTTCTGTATCGTTATGACAGTGAATGCCTAACTCGCAATTTATCTCTACTTTCACCTTGCGGATAATTTCTTCGAGCTCCCAACTCAAGGCCATTCCTCCGTTGGTATCGCAAAGAACAATGCAGTCAGCTCCGCCTTCTTGGGCCGCCCGAAGAGTGTCAATAGCGTATTGGGGATTCGCCTTATAACCGTCAAAAAAATGTTCTGCATCATAAAAAACACGGTCAGCAGACTTTTTTAAAAACTCAACACTCTCGCGAATCATCGCAAGGTTTTCATCTAAACTCGTGCGAATCACGTCTGTCACGTGAATGTCCCAGCTTTTTCCAAAAATTGTATAGGTACTCGTTTCAGACTGCACTAATGCTTGCAAAATTTTATCATCTGCCGCTTTGATATTGGGTCGCCGGGTCGAACCAAAGGCCGCAATTTTGCTGTTCTTTAGTTTTAAATGCTTTACTTTTGCAAAGTACTCAGTATCTAAAGGGTTTGTTGCATTAGGCCATCCCCCTTCGATATAATCAATACCAAATTCGTCCATCTTTTGTGTCAACAACAACTTATCGGCCAACGAGAATGAAATTCCCCTCGCCTGATTGCCATCTCGCAAAGTTGTATCGTATAAATAAACCGACTCGTACATGTAAATTCCCGAATTTCAGAGAGCCTAAATCTAGGAAAATCAAAACTTATTTGGGAATCTATGACCTATTCTTGATGTTTTGAATTTGCAAAAGCACCACAACCACGCACAGAAGCCCCCCTAGTATCCACTCAGCTTGAGTTAAGATAGGCAGGGGTTCTTTGAGGTTTTGCTCTAGAAGTAAAGCCCCAGTTATCAATGCAATGATCACTAGGGCTATTTTTCTTAAGAGAGAAAGTTGTTTGAGCAACTCCATCTCAATTATTGAAAATCAGAGTTGTTATCACCCATCTCTTCACTGGATGAGCTATTAACAGGAACTTCGCCTTCGAGAAGTTTTTCCTGAAGAATTTCGCCATTTTCATCCACATCAATAATATAAGGTGTAATGAAAATAATGAGGTCTTTTTTCTCAACTTTGGTTTCGGTCGATTTAAAGAGATAGCCAATCAAAGGAATGTCTTTGAGGAAAGGAACCCCTCTCTCGACCTCAGACTCTTGGTTTCGGGTTAAGCCCGCGATCACTGCCGTTTGACCATTGCGAACGACAATTTCAGTATTCGCTTCTTGAGTTTCGATCTGAAGACCTCCATCAGGAGCACTCCCAAAAGAGTTGTTCTTCGGTTTAAGCTCCATACGGATACGATCCGCACCAATCACGTGGGGGGTCACCGTTAACTCAATGTTCGCATCAACTAGCTGTTGCGAGGGCACTCCATTTGCGTCGAGAACCCGAAAAGAACGCTGTGTTCCCATTTGGATCTTAGCCATTTTGTGGTCAAGAGTTGAAATTTGAGGATGAGCAACAAGCTCTGTATTGTTATCGGCGAGAAACTGCTGCAAATCCACGCCAATTTTTCCCTGCAACAAGCCAAAGCGAAGCGAACCTCCACTTGTCCCATTGCTCGCTTCGATAACGGTTCTCGAGTCGGTTACATCAATGCTCGCAGGAGCCGAAGTTGTTGTTCCTGTTCCAGGAGCCGATCCATTGCCCGCCTTTCCGAACCATTCAACGCCAAGACGCTCTTCAAAGGTATTTGTCACCACCACGAGCTTTGCAGTGATAAGCACTTGCTTTGTCGCCACGTCGAGAATCGCAATGACAGAATCAATCTTCGCTTGACGGGCTTCATTATCATAAACGACAATCGCGTTATTTCTCTTGAATATCGTCACTTGACCTTGAGAAGATTTCACACCTCGAATAACCCCTTCGAGTTCTGCCACATCCGCATGTTTAATGTGATAAATTTTTTGAACCTTAGGTGCAATTAAGTCGTATTGCAAGTCATTGCTCGCGGCTTTTTCAAGGCGATTCTGATATTCAGCTTTTGTGAGAACAAAAACATATTCCTCTTCGATCAACCAAGCCAGTTCATAGAGATTACAAAGAATTTCTAGCGCCTGTTGCCATGTCTTTTGGGATATGGTTAGGTTAACCTTCCCCTGAATATTCGGAGCGGGAAGGATGTCGACACCCGCGCGCACAGCAATTGCTTTAAATACCGTTTTGATGTCGCTATTTACAAATTGAAAATCGTAAAGAGCTCCTGTGCGCTCTGCAGATTCGTAAACGTCTTTACCTTCATTTGCCATTTCGGAGTTAGCTGGCTGGGCACCTGCGATCACGGCTGCCATAGCGGCCAGTACAACTCCTTGTTTTAGCCATTCAAACTTCATTTTTTGTCCTTATCTTCAGTGCTTGGCAGTGGGATTGAAAAATTGCGAGTTACACCAAATTCCGTAACTTGAAATATGACTTCTCTGGGATTGATCTTGTAAACTTTCCCATTGATAATAGGGTCACCCTCTCTAAGAGTGTAAGAGACCCCATCCACACGCACATCTTCTAATATAACCAAGGGACTGACCTTATCCCAAATAATCCCTACAATTCTAATTTCATCAATACTGATACCATCAACCTCAACGTTTTTCAAAGGAATAAAAGGATCTCTGCGCCCGAAGGAACTATAGTGCAAACGCTGAGTACTTTTCCAAGCCTCTTTAAACGTATCTGAAACTTGCACAGAGTCGTTGCTTTTACTGTTTTTACGACGCTCAATAAGTTTTTTGGCCAATTCCATCAACTCATCTCTTTGCTCTTTTGTCAACTCATCATCATAAGAAACATCTGCTCGAGCAACATAACCTTTCGCCATGTCGCTTTCGACCTTGTAAAATTCTCCTTGAACATCAAGGCGTCTCAATTCATTGCCAAAATGCAACACTTCCATTTTTTTTGACTTACGCGTCGGCTTTTCATAAAGATTTGTCACATCTGCGGTAACAAAAACAGAGCGACTGACACTTTTCAAAGTGAAAGTTTTCGAAGAAGTCACGTCACTCCCCTTCGATTCTTTTTTGCCTACGAATTCACTCAAATCCTTAACATCACTCGTGCTATTTTCAGTGTTTTCAGTTTTAGTCGCTGACTTTTCGGCAGGTTTTTCTGAGTTTTTAGGGGCAGAGGCAGCTGGAAGCACGGCTGGCGTTGGCTTAGAGACCACTGGCTCCGGTTTAGAGGTCGGCTTCACAGGCTCTGCTTGAGCAACCGGCTTATTTTGTGCAATCGCAGGTTTCACCTCTTTTTTCGCTTTTTTAAGGGATTCACTTAGAACCCATTTTCCCTTAGATTCTTTGCCCTCATTCACCCAATAAAGTCTCAAGATATTTTTGCCTACTTTTTTCAATTGGGCTTTTTGGGCTGGGCGATCAAAAACGAGTGTTAACTGAGTCAAGGTTCCTTGTGACGTGCCCTTAGGGCCCACAGAAAAATTCACGAAAGGGCCATAATTTACAGCAATATCTCCTTGAACCATGGGTATAACCTGAGTCGAGGTAAAACCTACATTCAATTTTTTGTCTTCGGTATCTTGAAAAAACTTAGGCCACGCCTGCCCTTTCAGGTCGTACGTAAGATCGATACGACACTCCGATTTCAGACATTGGGCCGAAACTTCTTTGATGTCCATCCCATGTCCAAGACCAAAGGCCATTGAGATCAGGGCAAGTAAGCCAGTCTTTCGGGTTGAATGAGTCAAATCAAAGGCCATATTATTTCCTGGAAGTAAAGGTCGTCAGAGTGAAAGTCAAATTCATAGTATAAGGAGTCCACCCTTGAGTCTCAGCCAATTCAAGTTGCGTGTTGATCTGACTGTAAGTCTTAGCCGAAAGTTCTGAAATCAAAGTCGGATAAGGGAAATTTGCAATTTCAGCAAACATGTCACCAATCATGTGATACCCTCCCACCAACTCAATCTTGTATAAATTGGTGTTGTAATACTGAGTCGGATCGTTCGAATCTTTCTTCTCTTCAGCATTCTGCTCTTTTGCCCCTTTTTTTCCCTTTTTATCAGAAACCACCGGAGGGGCTTTCTTAACAATAGGCTCAAAAACGGTAACTTCTATACCGCTCGCTCTAAAGGCGCGGTGCAAGTCTCTTAGACGAGAGGTCACAACTTCTTCGTCAGGAAACATATTTCTGAGAACTTGGAGCTCTTCTTGTTGAGCTTGAAGTTGCTTTTCGAGCACATCCATTTTTTTTATGCGCTCATTGATTTTATTCAGTTCTTTTTCTGCCGAATTTTTTCTTTGTTCTACTTGAACTTTCTCAGCGAGCAAAGGACTGTAGATATATTCCCAATACCCCCAAGTTCCCAAAGCGGTCACTAAGACGACAACAATTGCAAAGATGCTCAATGGTTCTTTGAGGATTTTAATGTCAAAATTTTTCATTGGGCCTCCTCTACAGATACTGTTTGTTCTTTAGATGGCAGGTCCAAACCAATATAAGGGTTAAAATCAATCACAACAGAAAACTCAAACACATCCTCATTATTGCTCTTTACGGTTTTAATCCCTTTGAGTTTTACCTTATCGATAGAGTCAAAATTCTCAAGGTCAACCATGTACTCAGCAACTTCGGCAAACTGATGCGTCTGTCCTGTAAGAGTCATGACATTCGGGTCAAGTTCATTTCCCGTTTTTTTCTTAACGTCTTGGGCAAATTTGGTGAACCAAGTGTTAGGTGTAATTACCGAACTCAGGTTTTCATAGATCACGATCCAGCGTTTTTTTGAAACTTGAATCGATTGAAGTGCGAGATTTTTTTGTTCTATCTCTTTCAATTGTTGTTCCATTGTTCGGATTTTTTGAATGATCGGCTTTTTGCTCTCAATCTGACTGTTGATTTGATTGAGCTGACTTTCAAGTTCCTTAATTTTATCATAGGTTGCATAATAAAAGAAAATGCCGAAAATAATCCCTAAACCGAGCAACAACACTGGCCAAATGACACGGCTACTTAGAATCCAGCTCAGTTCTTTACGACGAACCCTGTACTCTACGGGCAATAGGTTTAAATGAAGTAATTGCATCAAACTTTCCTCAGGGCCAGGCCATAAGCTACGGCGTAAATAGGATCGGTGTTCAATTCTTCGTCCGATGATTCACCAATAAAATAGAGGGGATCTACTTTACACCCTCCCAGTTCTGTCGATAACATCGAGGGAAGAACCGTAATAAAACTCCCACCGCCCACGAGAAAAATCTTGCTCAAAGAGGCGCCCTTAGCCGTAGATTGAAAATATTGAATCGCCTGCTGCATCGATCTAGCCAAGTCTTGTAACAACGATTGAATCGCCTTTTCACCCTGTTGGGTCGGCGTACTTTTGCCAAACAGCAAATCGGCGGCATCCTTCGTGTTAATATTGAGTTTTCTCGCCAAAGACTTTGACATATCGTGAATGGCATTTCCTTGAATCAAACGCGTTGAATGATACTTGCCACTTTCGATAAACGTGACCGTCCCTCTCTGCTGACCAAGGTTTAAAATAGCGATAGATTGGGTCAGTTCTTCATCTGAAGCGATGCTTAAAAACGTATTAAATACAGAAAAAGAGTCGACATCAAAGGCCATCGCGTGCAAATTGAAGGTTTCAAGGAACCTCGCCCACTTCTGCAATACGGTGTTCTTGGCCGCAACTAAAAGCACTTCTTTGCTCTCTCCATCTGCTTCTTCAGAGAGCACCTGATAGTCTAATGTGATGTCTTTCTCATCAAAGGGAGGGCGGTTTCCCGCTTCAAAAAGAATCACTTCTTCTTCATCTGATCCCTTGGGGAACTTCAAATGAACTCGATCCGCCAAAATCCCACTAGACCAAGAGATGCTAAAGTAAATGTCGTCAAAGCTCTTGTCGAACTTTAGATACTCCAACGCATCGAGGATCTTACCACCCAAAATTTCAGGTTGATTGATTTCGCCATCGACAAGAGTCCCTTCATCAAGGGACAATTCGATTTTATCAACGAATTGAAACCTCTTAGCGCGGTGGTAAATTTTCACCGCTTTAAGGGACTTGTGACCAAGGTCTGTTCTATCAGAGAGGTGGAAGTGAAGAATCATGTCTAGTGGGTTACAGTGATAGTGATTGGGCAGGAGATGTGGATGAGAGAAAAAGCACCACTGGTGTGATCT